>JAYQWI020000974.1:0-2823 GCA_035871815.2 Candidatus Parabeggiatoa communis | reverse complement strand
CAAAACTTCCATGATGAGGATGTTTCTGGGTGAACGTTGCCCTGCGAGCATTTTTTCAATCGTCATTGAATTTTGCAGGGCCCCGGGACTGATAATTTCAAATCTATCGGCATAAATGCCAATTTCTATTTCAACAAAGCGCGTCCAATCACGATGGGCTAGTGCGTTAACGATAACTTCTCTAATGGCTTCAAGCGGATAAAACCACTGAGTCTCTCTTCTGAAATGCTCATCAATAGTATTAGTCTCCTTTGAAATGAAAGGCCTTATTTGTTCAATAACACGTTCAATAATGCCAGCATCAATCAAGCTTTTTTGAGAATCGGTATCAAATCGTCCCACTAGCGGGCCCTCTAAAATATCGTCAAGTAAAGCTTGATATTCTTTATCTTCACTGGCAAAGGCAAAAACCCTTAATCCTGATTGTTTCAAATAACGACGTGGATTTTTACCAAATAGCACTAAGCCGGCTATTGAACAATACCGTTTATTTTCTACTTCCGTTAAAAACCCCAAACTGAGTAGTCTTTTTTCCCATTCAGTAACGGTTTGAGGTATTTCTGGGTCTTTAATAATTGCTTTCAGGTAATTTTGCAATCTTGCTTCATCAAGACAGTTGATATCGGTTTTGGGAACGGGCATCGCTTCAGTGTGCAACATGCCGCCTAGTTCAAAAAGACGCATTTGTTGTTCACGGGTAGCTGCTCTGGATGTTGAACCGACGCGAATATAAATCTTCTCCACTTTTTTTTCTCTGACCACATAAGGTTTTGAAATACCTGGTGGAAAGCTGATCACCGCAACGGTTTTATCATCCACTTTTATTTGTTCATAAAATGGCAAAATAAGTGGATGAATTTTATCTTGAAAAATATTCATGACCCATTCCTCAAGATTATGGCGGTGAATACCAGAAATGGTGCCATCGTCCTCTACCCCAATAATCACTTTGCCACCTTGAAAATTCGCTAAAGCCACAATTTCTTTAGCCAGTTGTTCCGGGCGGATATTGTCGCTCTTAAATTCTACCCCTGAATTTTCACCATTAGTGATAATCTCTAGTAATTCAGTCTTTAACATAGTTGACCTCTTATTAATATTTGCTGAATCAATACAATACCTTTGCTAAGTACTGAACCATAAATTTTCAGGTATTTTAATAGAAGCAACTAGTGCATTCGATCTAAAATGATTAGACCACCCAGCCAACAGCCAACACAGCCAACAGCTAAAGCAGTTGTCTGAAAGCTCAAGTCACCTAAAGGTGACTAACACAGAATACTGCTATTTATATTCTGTATAAAAAATGTTTATATACTGTTAACCGTTATAATTTGCGCTTTTTTGGAAGTTAAAATCCACCCGTTTTTGCGTGCAAAAACGGGCTGCATGTTAGTCACCTTTAGGTGACTTGAGCTTTTAGACAACTGCTTTAGCTGTTGGCTGTTGGCTGTTGGCTGGGGCGCTTTCCTGCACTAGGGGCTTGCCCTTTGCGGTAAAATACCTGTTTATTTGTGCTTCAGTACTTAATTTCTGAAATGGAGGTTTCGGAAATTCCTTCCTCATTTCCGAAACAACGATTTTTTTGCCGATTCAGTTATACGGTTCATTCTTCGTCCCTGAATTTGTAATTGTCAATTATTCTGTCTGCTTCTTTATCATAAGAATCTGCCAATTCTCTTAGAGATACTGCAAGTCTTTGAAAACCTTCATTTTCAGCATCATGAGCTTGTTGCCTATATTTTTCAGCAAGCTCTCTTTCAGGTTTCCCTGTTGGAACTACAGTATGAACACCACGAGAATTTAAAATCTCAGAACAAAATCCATCGCGCATTTTCTCCGCGTCTTTTCTATTAAGGGCATTCGCCGCAGCTTTATTTATCCACAAGCCACCAGGATCACCCGGACAGTAGAAAAGCACTTTACCTATAGTTAAGAGTGCAACTTTAATATGTCCCGTTTCGCTACATGTATTCCAAGTTTCTGTTAACCATTTTTCAAACTGAGCCTCATCAAAATTTCCATTAGCTTGAGTTCCAGGAGGACTACGCCAATTATCAAGCAAGTTCCAGGCATTTTTAGCTATCGTTTTTTCTTGCTCAGTTGCTTCTTGCTCATCAGTTTTGGGTATGTTCTTTGAACGATAAACAAGGCGGATTATTTCACAGAAAAAGTCTGAATCTGTCGCTAAACGATTTTCCAAATATTTGGGAGTTACGCCATAGTTATAATTCAACAATGGCAGATAAGCCCATTCAACACGAAATAAATCATCTGAAGTGGTGGAGCTATCATCCTGCAATGCTTTAATTATTTCCGCAATATCATGGGCATCCATGCTATCTGAGGGTTCTTGCGATGATATGGCTGACATAAGTGCATGGATCATTCTTGGTGTCTCCAATGGTTTTTTGTCATGGATTCCTATATAGATGCAATCTATTGCAGCGTATGGCCTGTCATATTCAATAAGTTTGTCAATGGCAAAGTGGAGTTCACAACCGGCTTGATATGGGTTGACACCTGTTTTTTTCCAATACAACGCTTCAGAATCAGAAAGGATTGTACTCACTCTTTGCCATGTATCCAATGTAAAGGGTAAAAATGTGTAGAAACGAGCAATTTGCGATTTTGGCCATTCTTTAGCAATGATATTATCCACCCAATCCCAATCATTATGCTGATATCGGCTCCATACATAAGCACTGGTAAACTGTTCCAATTTACTTTCATTACAATCAAGATAAGCAGGAAGGATCTTGTGATCAATTGAATCATCAGCAATTTCACCCAAGGAAAGGCCAACTTTTGAAGGTGATTCGA
>JAYQWI020000973.1:0-9773 GCA_035871815.2 Candidatus Parabeggiatoa communis | reverse complement strand
CGAAGAGCTGACTTGTAATATACTGCCCATAATACTTTGGAAAATTATCTTTAACTTCATGAAAAAATGATTCTCCAACTTCATGAAGAAATGCTTTTTCATTATCAATTTTTAGGAAATAACCATGTGCCATTGCTCCATCATCAAGATTCTCCAAGCTGCTTTTTGGGTACAAGTATGTAGAAACAATTTCTGAATATGAGTTAAGTTGGTTTTCATCATTTAGATCAGGTGTGCAAAGTTGGTAATCAGCACTCCTGGAGAAGTTAATCTCTGGTGCCTAAATATATTTGCAATTATTCGAGTAGTATTCTGATTGTTACTCGGTATTGGGCCACAGGCATCAATATAAATTATATCGAATTGGCATGGAACTGATTCTAAATACGTATCTATTTTGGTAGGAATAATCTTTAGTAAAGGAAAATAAGAACCTTTAATATTAGTTAATGCTTCATTGAAAGTTTTATTGTCTGATTCACAAGCAAAAATATTGTATGGATGAACTCCCAGTCTAACTAGCTCATTAAAATCGTTCAATGGTTCTGGACCAGCCAGATATGCAACCAACAAGCTTTCTGGAGTCTTTTGACCATTTTTGCTTTCCCAAAGTGATTCCCATAAAGTACATAACTCGTCTGGACATTTAGATGCCACTAATTTATCATCAGATTCATTTCTCTGAATTAAAAAATCTCGAACTCCTCTTACATAGCCCTTCGGAACCACGGGTGATAACTCCCTTTTTAAGGTGAGTATCTCTACGGCATGTGTCAGAGATTTTGTCCGAACTTCGTTTTTTTGTGGTTGAGAATATTGCTGTTGTTTCATGTTTGCCTTTAAAAACATTGTTTACGAAATAGTTTGCTGTCTAAAAGTAGACACCATAAAAGATATAATACCAATACGTCTGTATAACTAACCGTTTATATTAATTATTATAAATTAGTTAGAAATTAAGTTAGTAAAATGTAGGGTAGGTAATGGTTTTTTGTTTGCCCACTAAAAGGTTAAAACAAAACTTCATCCAAAAATATTATTTCATATATGACGAGACGAATGGTGGGCAAACAAAAGGATATTTGTCCACCCTACCCAACTTCCGCACATTCGAGGCTAAATCAGACACCGTCTCCGTCAAACCCATATCCGGGCTATTTATATGCGTCCGCCGCCCCCAATTGTCATAACTCACCGTCGTGACATTGTTTTGGTCATCAACCACCGTAACGATTTGTTTAAGAGAATCATATTCGTAGCTCGTCCACAGAGTCTCACCCTCATTAAATTCCTTAACCGCCGTGATCACGCCACGCACATCCTTAAACGTTTCTTTAAAGATACCATTGGCATCCGTCACTTTAGTCTTAAATTGAGTTTGCTCATTGCGATCCGAACCAAACCCATAAGCCGTGAGCGTACTGGTAGCATCTGGAATCGTAGTGCTAACCGTGCGATCCATCACATCATAAACCGTCACCGTCGGCTGAATACTATCCACGCTGGTATTAAACACGCCCGGACTGCCCAAAGATTCCGTGATGGGATAATATTGTTCAATACCCCGTCCAATAAAATCAAACACGACATGCCCAGACACCGTCATCACATCTTGCGGTTCGGTATCAATGCTCGTATGGATAGTCGCATCTTTCTTGGTTTGCAACACCCGCTTGAGTCCATCAGTAAACAAGACCGTTTCGATAGGATCATTGACATTGCGATACACATCAATATGTTGGGTCAGCGCAAAAGGTATCTTCGCTTCGGGATGATACTCAAACCGGAGCATCGCTAAACCGGTGCCCGTTTGATAAGGGCCCACAATCGTGGCAACTCTGCGTATCTTAAAAACAATTTTGATCTTGCATTACCTGTAATCCCAATAGGCCAAATCGTTGTAAACGAGTTGAGTGGAATGATTGCAATTTGCCATTCGTTACACAGAGATCAACTTCAGCAAAATTGCGAAGGGCTTCCGCATTATCCAGCAAATCATTAATAATTGGCAACATTTCTTCAATAATACGGCGACGTTCTTCTACTAAATAGGGGGCATTTAAGTTGAGTGCATCTATAGTATATTGTGCCCGTGTTTTTTCCGATTGTTCTCGTTTGGGATGTGGTCTAACGTAGCCATCAGGTTCGTAACTGAAAAAACGCAGACAGTTAGCTTCTAAGGGAGAAATAAATAAATTGGGATCGTATTTATCTTGTTCAGCATAACGATTGTCTCCACATTTAAAATGTCCACCAAAACGGTTAGCGTAAGCGTGTTTTTGTAGGTTTTCGCTATCAAAGGCTGAGGCCATTAAATTGTGATAATCAAAAGTAGATTCTGGATAACGACTTTTAGGTTTGATATGCTCAATATGACAGCCAAAAGTTTCCAATTTGACTTCACTATAAGCACATAAATAATATTGCTCAGATTTTAAATAATTTTCTATGAGAGATTGTTTACAATTTGAACCCAAATTTTGCCAAGCTTTGGTGGGAGCAGAAGGTATACCTTGGTCCAACTTTTGGCGTAAACAATAAGGACCTTGTACATTATCTGGTTTATGAATATGTCTCATGAGCCTAAAACCTTGTGTTTACGAATCAGCATGTCGGCCAGATTTAAACCAGGTTCGTCTTTGCCTAAACTGTCTTCAAGCTTTTGCCGTAAAGCAAAAGCTTCTTTGGTATCATATTCACCATGATTGACCATGTGCAAATAATCTTGTAAATTAGCAACTTCTGGTAAATTTTGCGGACGTGGATCAACGTGCATAATACTGTGCAAAACCCGGTGACTTTCTGAACCATAAGGATTAATAATGGGGCGATAAGCACAAATACCGTTTTCTTTGCAACGTTCCAACTGCCATAAGTTTTCCGTTTTAACGGTGGTTAAAACGGCTTGGCTGTGGGTGGTTACGATAAATTGCACGTTAGGAAATATTTGGCAGAAGGTCCTCAGAATCGTTTGTTGCCAACTCGGGTGTAAATGCAAATCAATTTCATCAATTAATACGACTGCCGGTGCTAAACATGAGTCAACCCCATAAAAGGGATTAGCTTGTGCCAGACGACGCGCTAAATCCATACACATTGCGAGAGTTGTACGATAGCCGTCACTAAGCTGTTCTAAGGAAAGTATTTCAGGTTCAGTCCAACCCGGATGTTCTATGGTAACAATCAGGTGTAATGGATTAAGGAGGGTACGAGGATTAGAACTATAAGGAATAATCTGACAGATAGCTTTTTTAACGGCCTCTAAGACGGGCAAATTAATCGTATAATCCTGTTGTGCTTCCCTTAATCTTCTTTCTATATCTTCTTGAAAAGCAAACCATTGAAGCATTTCGCTTAAACGTTGGTCAGCTTCGAGCGCACGTTCTAAAGCTTTGTAACGATCAAAATCTTTGTTAAAATTTCGCACCGCATTATGCAACACCGCTCGTTCCGTACCATAGTAAGCCACAACCGGTAAATACACTTCGGCTTCGGCTTCCTTATCGATAGCTTCTATAATTTTATCTAAATATTCATTTAATTGGGCCAATTTGAGAGGAGAATAAAAATCTTTGCTCTTGATTTTTTTCGCATTTTGGGTTCTATCCCAAATAAGGGTGGTTTTTTCTACGGTTTCAGCGGTTAAAGTCACCCTAACAAAAGGGGCATATTCGATATGTTTTATTAAAGAATCAGTGATTTTAGGACGTTTATCGGTTTTTTTTAACGATTGACGTAAATCAGATTTGCCAAAATTTCTACCCTTTATCTTAGGTAAGCGAGTCAAAATCGCGCCTAAACCGATTGCAATGGCATCCAGAATGGTTGTTTTTCCGTCAGCATTATTTCCTACAAAAACAGTTAATTGTGGGTGCAATGGAAGTTCCAATTCTTGAATTGCCCTGAAATTTTGAAGTTTAACCGATTTCAATTTCATGTTGGTTTAATCCGGTGTGTTTCTGAAAAAAACGTAGAACATAAGAACTCTTAATAATTTGGTGTTGAATTCAGCCCATTCAGAAGTATCAACAAAAATATCAGACATTTAAGGTTCCTCATGTTTGTCAAGGAGCGACTGTCCAAGATCTTTGTCATGTTCATCCGCCCAATCAGGAATATTGCTGTTAAAGGCAGCAATCAATTTTTATAATGGCTGGATAAGAAAGATTTGGCGGAATTTTAATGGTTAAGGTATCTGAAGTCACATCATAGATTTCACGTAATGTTTGCATAATAATTTTCTTATTCAAATGCCTTGAAAAAGATGAAATGGATGAAACAGGATAGGTGGGATTTAGAAGAAAACGTGGGATTGGTAAAATAGACATTATACCGATTAAATTTAAGTGCTTGATTTCATTGCCTTTCCCAAAATGGGAATATTAATAAAATCAATAAGTTATATTAAATCGGTATAATGTCTAATGTAAAAACCTACGCTGAGTAAGTGCGTTTTACTTCCATAAAGAAGTCCAATAATTTATACATTTGCTAGTTTTCCTAACGAATGTCTTGATTTGTGGTGGACAACGTCTTTTTGTTGCCCACCCTACCCAGCTACATCACTTGCAGGGTAAAACCGAATATTTGCTACTTTTTGATACAAAAACAATGCGATGCTATAACAATGGACCCTGCGACACAAAACCTCCCTTACTCCCTCCCTTACTCATAGCAGGTATGACAGAATCTCGTACTGGCCACACGTAGTGAAGGTTGTTAGTCTTTATGCTACGGCCCACATCGCCATCGTAGAGAAACACGTACCATGCGATGTTTGCCTCGTTCATGGTCGATGACCAATAGAGATTCGTTTGCACACCTGAGAATGCGTCACCTTCTGTCCACCTATCCCTACCCGCTGCGTTGGAAAGTGTTGGTTTTCCATAGGTTTTATCTACCATCGCTTCCCACTCATCTATAGTCGGTAAACGCCACATACCCTTTGTTGAGCCATCACTCAGATCACATTGACCACTCGCCAAATTAGCTGCACTTTGCATGGCTGGTTCCCAATCCTGTCTCCCAAAACAATTTGCATTTTTCAACCATATCAATCCACTTCGATTATCTGTAACTGTACCATCGCCATTGTCGGTATAGCGGTTTGAAGATGAAGGCGGTGTTTGTGCCTGTGGAACCGCCGAAACTGTCACTGTACATTCAGGCGTGTCATACCATAATTTTTGAACGATACCAAAGGTTGCAGTTTCTGAACATATCTCAAGCAATATCGAAGTTTGGTCAAGGGGAATACCCCATACACCGCTACCTTCAAATTCCCATTGCCCTGATCCAATTTTCAATTCATCGTCGTCAGAGAAGAAAATACATCCTTCTGTTCGTTTAATATAGGTTTTTCCATTGGTAGCTTCTGAAGCATGCCAACTTAATTGGATTTTTCCATCAACGACACTAGCAGTCAAAGGGCAATTTGTTGGCTTTGATACTTGTGGAGTTGCTGGAATTTCGCCTCGAACTGGCCACACATAGAAGTCATTGGAACGAACTGCACTAGTTTTGCTGTAGGTAGCAATAAGACCACTGCTTAAGCTTATGAACCATGCGGCACTAATAAAATCTACGTGGGTAGTAGATGACCAATAAAGTTCTTCAGATTGAACATCTGAAAATGCATCATTTTCTGTCCATTTTTCCGTTCCTGCCGCATTGGAAAGAGTAGGAGAATGATAGTTTCCATCCACCATAGCTTGCCATTCTTTTATAGTCGGTAAACGCCACATACCCGCTGTTGAACCATCACTTAAACCACAGTACCCACTAGCTAAATTCGCTGCACTTTGCATAGCCATTTCCCAATCCTGTCTTCCAAAGCAATTCGCATTTTTCAGCCATATCAATCCACTACGATTATCCGTAACGGTACCATCGCCATTGTCAGTATAGCGGTTTGACGATGAGGATACTGGTTGAGGTTGTGTAGTTGGTACATCCGGTTCTCCTAAATAATCGGCATCAACCCAAGTGCCATCATTTTTACGACAAACAAGCTCGTCTCTAACAATGTAATTGGAACCATCATCCGCAAAAAAGAATTGATAATCATAATCACGACAAACATAACCGTTACTAGCTTGATAACGATCAGTTGTTGGTTTAATGATAATCGCCAACTTTCTTTCTGGACTATGCCAAGACCACTTGTCGCCAGTCTTTAAGGTTTCCATCTTTATAAATTCAAGCTGATCACCTGCTATACCTTTGAAAGTGATGTGACTTGCTTGACCATTAAAGCCATCACCAAAGTAGTAACCAACAGCTAAACTACCCGCATCAAGAAAATTGGCAAGTTTCTGGAGTCCGTCCAAAGTAGAACCAACCAGATTAAGTCCTTTTAAACCCGCTTCAACAACCTGAATACCATATTTCAGTTCAAGTTCAAGCAGAATAGATGACTTGATCGTTTCAACTGCTTGCTTTGAAATGAATAAATCGGCATTTCTAAATATTGACATGCCAATCTCAAGCATTGCTTTTATGACAGCATCGCTCAACTTATTTTCTGCGAGCAATCCCCTAATGTCGGCAACAATAACCTCATTTGTAAGCACTTCCTTTAAAACTCTAAAGCGCAAATCTTTTTTCGCATCTTTTTTTAATTGATCACTCGGCACAGTGCTTAAAACAACTTTACCAGCATCCACTATCAATGAAATCCAACCACCAATATAATAGTCGGCTGAATAAGCGTATTGAGACAATTGCACATCCGTAGTATTGGACTGCAAACGTTCCAATTCAGGTATGTCCGCTGTAAACAAGGCACCAACTTGTGCGCCAAAATTACCAAGTGTTCCCCAATTTTCCAGCTTGGCTAGTTCACTAAAGTCACCTGTGAACAAAGCCTTGGTTTGAGCTACAATATTCAAATATTGTTCTGGTTCAGTGAATTTTGAGGCAAACCATGAGGTTGTAGTGCCATCTATAAAATCAACGGCGAGTATGTCCTTGTATTCTTTATCATATTGAACAAGAATACCTGTGTACATGGTTGGGTTAGTGATGGTTATTTTATTACCATCTTTAACATAAGCTGAACCAGCAGCTAATCGAATTTTGCCATCAGCCAAAACAGGTGGTGATGCAAAATAAAACAAAAACAATGTAAGCCAAAAAATGGCTTTGATAAAACGCATGTTGCTCTCCAAGTTTATTTAGGAAAAATGTAGTATAACACTTTAAAACTCATAAATTTACATTATTTATATTTTGCTACCACTCTTATCAATTACTTCCCACCAATAATTACTTGGATGCGTACCATGCCGGATAATTTTTTGAAACGCCCATTCCACGCGACTATGGAAAATCTTTTCTGGAGTACGTGGTTGCAAATTATCCCGATGTGCCAATGGCGTAAGCATCCCACCACTGAGCGTATAAGTTTCTGTTTCCAAACCAGAATCATAACGCGGTACACCCCAACCGGTATGAATATCAATTGAAGGTATAGATAAACTCCAATTCAAACCCATCCAGCCATTACCACCTGCTGAACTATATGATACGCCTAACTGTGGCTGCATACCGACACGCCCCGGCGGGATTTCAATGGGATAACTCAGGCGCATGTCACCCATATTATTAGCTTGTGGCACTTCAATCAGATTAATTCCTGTACCCGGATCAGCAGCTTTGATATCTTTGATTTGAGTAGGATTAAACGAAACCGATTGGGGAGACTCTGGCACCGTCACCACCGAGTTAATCATATCGGTAAAATGATCGGTATAACTGATAACATTATTGCCTTTGCTATCAAGCTCAACCCGTTCCAATTCTTGCCAACGGCCTAATTCTCGATCAAAATAAAAGGTTTTAATATCGGCCTCAGTATGTCCAGTCGGAATAAGGGATTTAGCATAAGGCACTGTAACCTTAACCTTATTCTTAAACTTCATGCCCTTGGGAAAGAAACGATAACCTTTACGCGGCCCCTTCGTCACGTTAGTCATACCCGGATCAAGTTCTGGCATTTCTAACGAATACAAGGATTTAATGCACAAACTGGTAGGCCCATCAACCGCATCCGCCCCAACATCCAACTCTGCCTCATCATGCGCGATTTTCTTCGCTTGCCCTGGGGAAACCCGGCCCGATTTCATGCGCGGGGCAAAAGTTGATGGTGCATAATTATCTATCTCACAACCGTTTTCCTGTGCCGCAGCTTCTGTTCCCGCATCCTCAAGAGGATAGATTTTTTGTTGACGTTTTTGGCCGCTGTCATCCTCAAAAACCAAGCGTATTGAACCATCGGCATTCTCGAACAGGCCTAATGCGTCATCACTGTTCACCGGTTCAGACGATAAACTGACACGATAAGTTTTCCACTCACCATTGATTTTGACTTTAAAAGTGCCGTCATCTTGAACGATGATCTCATCGCTTATTTCAGCTAAAGCCTCAAGTAAAGCCTTTTTATTCTGTATCACCGGCTGGGCAAAAATCTCACGCCCATAACCCGTGACAAAACTCACGCTGTTATCATCATAGAGGGTAAAACCGGCCGGTTGTGAAGCACTGACTTGTGTCACTTGTACTGGGATCAAAACAAAATGAACCCCTTCAATGGTTAATTCTAATTGACCCTTTTCGGGATTTTGCACAAGTTGCCACTCATTGTCTTTTATTTTTGGTAAGGTATTGATTTGTTTCAGTAAAGTGGGGTTATCAGTCTCTTGGTATACTATCGTTTCGGCTAAAACATCAGCACCCAAATTGATCGCAACCGATCCGGCCTCAGCAAATTCACTGAATAAAGCAAGGCTTAAATCGGTTCCTGAAGGAATCAAGGCATTACTGGCAAAAATCACCCCACTACCAATAACCACATTGGGCCCAAGTTGTGTGCCTTCACTGATTTGTACATGCGATAAATCGGCATCATGAATAGTGGCATTTTCAATCAGGGCTATATCATTAGCATTACCCGCTACGATACCAGTGAGTTCACCGCCCTTAATATAAGTATCTTCACCTAAAATGATGTTTTGTAGTAAACCGCTGTTATCAATAGTGCCTTGTACCCTACCCCCCGTGACGATGGCATCAGAGTTGACAGTGATATCCGACAAAGTGCCGTGATTGAGAATGTCACCAGACACCGCGCCACCCGTGACTATGGCATTGGGTAAAACGGTAACCGCCACCATCAAAATCATCGGCAGCTATCTTAATGTCATTGCCTAATGTGTTTATTGCAATACGATTACGTTGGCAATAATAATTCTCGGCGTAAGCCTCGTTGCAAATTGCTCATCTGCTTGGATTGAGTAGGCCTAAATAAACAATAAAATCAATAGGGCATTAAAGATTTTTGATGGTATCATCACGATTGATTTCTCCTACAGTTCGAGTTTACAAAAACTCATTGAATTTAAGTTTAATCCATAAATTCGCTTTGTCAATCTTGCTGTAACACTTTTTATGGGTAGGCTTAAAAACCAGTTAGTCTATAAAAACGGAACAACTGTTCAGATACTCATTTTGACTGAGGGCGCATTTTAATTTAAATAGGGGTACATTTCACGTATCAAGCTATAACATTTGATGTGTCAATCTAAAGGAGGTTTTTTGTCTGGTATAAAGATTGTTTCCAGTATAGTACTTTGGCTCCGGGGATTGAACGGATTGGAGCGTGGGCCTGTTGTCAATACAATTAGTACAACGGATCGGGGGGATTGAACGGATTGGAGCATGGGCCTGTTGTCAATACAATCAATCACTTAAGTACCCAAAAACCGTAGTAATGC
>JAYQWI020000972.1:0-16048 GCA_035871815.2 Candidatus Parabeggiatoa communis | reverse complement strand
GGCAAAAGCGGCATTAAACATGATGACTCGTACTGCTGCTCAAGATTATGTCAAGGCAGGCATTTTTATGAATAGCGTAGACACGGGTTGGATCACTCAAGAAAATCCCTATCCGAAAAAAATACAATTACGACAATATGGTTTTGTTCCGCCTTTAGATATTATCGACGGTGCCGCAAGAATTTATGATCCGATTATTCAAGGGATTGAAGGCACACCGATTTATGGTCAATTTATTAAAGATTATTACCCTACGGATTGGTAAAACTTGATGATCAATGATTTGGAGTCAAAAATTTATTTTGTATAAATATGAACAACTTACCCAATATTCCACCAACAGATATTCCCCCTATTGCTTGCCCTTTAACGCATGTTCCCGAAATCACGCCTTGTGATTCAGAAGAACTCATGCCGCTCATTCTCCGTCTTCAGGAAAATGTCGTTAATCAACCCAAAGAAACTTTTCCTCGCGGAACACTGGTAGAAGATGGACGACTTGACTTATGCAAACAACAAGTCGGAGCATCAGGCGCTCGTTTGATTACCCAAGCATTGGAAAATAATACCATCGTCACCAGCCTAATGTTAGGAACCGATGGACTTGGCGATTCTGGTGCCCAATCTATTGCTGAACTGATTAATAAAAATAATACATTGACGACAATCTATTTGGGTTGCAATGTGATTCGACAAGCCGGTGTACGGGCGCTCACTGAAGCCCTGAAACAGAATCAACAGGTTAAAGGATTGTGGTTAAAGCGTAATCCCATTGGAATTGAAGGAGCGACTTATATTGCTGACATGCTTCGCATTAATCAAAGTATTCGCACCTTAGATTTAGTCAATACCAATATCGGATTAGCAGGATTACGTTTAATTGTGCGTAGTTTAATTGAAGAGAATCGTACTGTTGAACGCCTTTATTTAGGAGGGAATCAGTTAGGAGAGACGGCGGCTCAAGAACTCGCCACGCTTTTGCAAGAAAATGACCACATTATCGGCTTATTTCTCAACGTCAATCATCTGAGTGATCAAGGGGCTCAGCAATTGGCTAAAGGATTAGCACAAAATTCAACGCTTCAAGAATTAGGTTTAGCCAGTAATCACATCGGTATTGATGGCGTAACAGCACTCAGTGAAGTCATCATGAAACATCCTAACTTACGTGGACTGGATTTGGGTTATAGCCCATCAACTAAAGTACTGGGAGAACACGCCAATCATCTGGGTGATCAAGGCACCGTGATAATCAGTCAACTGCTTAAGCAGAATAAAACCCTTATCACGCTTAATCTCACTAAAACGGCCATCACCACAACAGGCGTACACACTTTATTAGAAGGGTTAGAAAACAATTGGACGCTTTGTAAATTGATTCTCAATTGTCGTTTACCCCTTGAACTTAAAAACCATTTAAAGCAACTTTTGGCACGTAACCAAGCACGAATACCAGAAATAGTAATGAACCCCCCTTCTGATATCAAAGCGATAAAAAGCGTTTATAGAACAAAACCCCGACAACAAGAATTGGAGTGAAGCAAATTTTGCACGGAAAGAGCAGCAAAATAAATTTGGTTTGAAAAGCGGGCCTTTAATATTTATCTTAATGAGCCTGTTTTTAGAAATGCGCCCTTTGCACCAGCACTTATTAGAATAAAACAAAAATGAACTATTCCCTCCCTTTTACTTTTGCAAAACGTCATGGTGTCATTTTGACTCATCTTGATGAACACAAGGCTGAACTGTGTCATCATCCCAAAATCACGCGCCATACTTTAAGCGAAGTGCGACGATTTTTAAGTAGGCCTTTGAATTTAAAAGAGATTCCGATAGCGCAATTTGATGCTTTATTGACCACGCATTATGAGCAACAACAAGCTAATCAATCTATGCAAATGATGGCCGGTTTAGGGGAAGAGTTGGATTTATTTCAAGTCGCTCAAGAACTCTCTGAACCTGAAGATTTGTTAGAAAGTGATGATGATGCGCCGATTATTCGGCTGATCAATGCCCTGTTCTCGGAAGCGATTAAAGAAAATGCTTCTGATATTCATATTGAACCTTATGAAAGTCGCTTAGTGGTGCGTTTTCGTATTGATGGTGTCTTACGTGAAGTCTTGCAACCGCGACGTGTGTTAGCCCCTTTATTGGCTTCGCGTATTAAAGTGATGGCTAAATTGGATATTGCCGAAAAACGTTTACCCCAAGATGGCCGGATTTCGTTACGGGTTGCCGGCCGTGCCGTTGATGTGCGGGTTTCCACGATGCCCTCTGGACAAGGCGAAAGAGTCGTTTTACGTTTATTGGATAAACAGGCAGGCCGTTTAGATCTGAAACAAATTGGTATGTCGCCGGATACCTTGAACTATTTAGAAAGCACTTTGCAAAAACCGCATGGCATTATGCTGGTGACAGGGCCAACTGGTTCCGGTAAAACGACTAGCTTGTATGCTATGTTGAATCACTTGAATGATCGTAGCCGCAATATTATGACGGTTGAGGATCCCATAGAGTATTATTTAGATGGTATTGGTCAAACGCAAGTGAATACGAAAGTTGAGATGACTTTTGCGCGAGGACTACGGGCGATTTTACGACAGGATCCAGACGTAGTAATGGTAGGCGAAATCCGCGATGTTGAAACCGCCCAAATTGCCGTTCAAGCCAGTCTCACAGGGCACTTGGTTTTATCCACCTTACACACGAATACGGCCATTGGCGCGGTGACGCGATTGCGTGATATGAACATCGAAGCCTTTTTGTTGGCTTCCACGCTGATAGGTGTGATGTCTCAACGCTTAGTACGCATACTGTGTCCTGAATGTAAACAGGCTTACACACCAAACGGGCTTGATAGGCAAGCTGTGCTGGCCAAATTACCAAAGCCAGAAGCAATGGGGACAAATAGCGATACGATTAAAGTCAATGAAAACATTGAGTTATACCATGCTCAAGGTTGTCAAGCCTGCAATTTTATTGGCTATCGCGGCCGCAGCGGGATTTATGAATTAATCAGTCTTGATAACACATTGCGTACTATGATACATGATGGTGCAGGGCAACAGGTTTTAGAAACTTATGCCCATCAACACCGTGCCGATATTCAACAAGATGGTATGCGATGGGTGCTGGCAGGCACAACGACATTGGATGAATTATTAAGAGTGACGCAGGAAGGATAGGTCTATAACGACAAGGATTGTTTATTCGATGCGGATAAGTTTTGTCGTTGCGTTTTTAACTAATGCAACACAGAGAACACAGAGAGCCACAGAGGGCCACAGAGATTTGAGTGGGTTACTCTGTGAAACTCTGTGTTACTCGGTGAACTCTGTGTTGAAAAAGAACTTCAACAATTCGGTAGGCGCAATACCAAAGAAATACCCCTTTCATCATCTGTTGGGTGGGTAATTTCCAAAATCTGATTCGACTAATTCCTTCAATGGATTAAAAGAAGGACATTTTTTAAAAACTTTCTCTAAATCAAGGTATTGTGCCACTTTTTCATTGTGAGTAGCATGATTATAACGTAGACGTTTTTTTGAATCACGACTGATTTTTTCTAAGTATTCCTTGGGACTATCAATGGACTCAGGATTAGAAATCGGCTTTGGATGCCAGTTTTGAAAAATGTGAGTGACAGCTTCAATATCTGCCAAAATCCATGCCTCAATTTCTTGAACCGGAATGACAATACAAATAATTTCTTCTGTTTTTAAACCCGTTAAACCTGATTTTTTGATAATACGTTTAACGACTTCTTGATAACGATTCTCTCTTTCATCATCATCAGCGTCATAACAAACAATAAAACGATTACAACCGAGTTTTGCAAATAACTTCAATTGTTTCCCGCCTTTTGTCAGCATTTCTCCACAACCATTATATCCCTTAGTTTTAATAGAGACCTTTTCATCACGAGCTAATCTTTGAATAAGCACTTTCAAGGTTGCAACATCAGATTTGTCTTCGCCTAACACACCGTACACCGACTATTCCTCCTGTAGCGTTTCAATAAAATCTGACAATGTGCCCTCTTCACAAATAAATTGATGTGCTACAGCTTTTTCAGTTTCATTAAGGGGGCGAAGAAAAGTGAAACCGTTTTCCATTGTCACTAAGCGAATTTCTTGAGGGGCTAATCGGTTTACGATTTCAGGAGAATGACTCGCAAAAATGAATTGTCCTTGATCGGCATAAGATTTGAACAAGGGAATCAGTTTATGTAACAATCCGACATGAATCCCATCTTCGGGTTGTTCTAACAGCAATACTGTGCTTTTGTCATAAATGACTGAGACAAGAATACGAAGCACTCTTCTGGTGCCAAAAGAGAGATGATGATAAGAAAATAGGCCAGTATTTGAATGCTCACTTAAACTAGGTTGAAAGAGAATCCGATAAAAGACATCTGATTGTTCTCCTTTTTCAGATGAATGAATCGTTTCAATTTTGATCTCTTCAATAATATCTAAACCTTTTGAACCAAGCAGTGTTTTTAATGCTTTAAAATCGGTAGCCCTTTCCAATGAGAGATGTAATAATCGCATGACAACTGAGCTATTCGTATCAGGATCAGTCTGATATTGATTTAGCCAATTGATATAAGAGGTCTGTTCAAAAAGCGTTGCTTCTGTCAATAATTGTTTTTCGTCAAGTGGATAATAGCGCACTGCTTGTAAGAAATTGATGAGAGATGAAATCTGTTTCATCAGAGTCGATTCTTGAGGAAGTAGTGCCATTAATGCTGACAAACTCGGTATAGCAATCCCGACTTTTATTTCCGTCTCATATCCTTCAACTTGAATGATATCCCGTTGACGATGAAAAAGTGTTTGCCAATGATTAGAGGAGATTTGGATTTCTAATTTTTCAATCAGAAAAGCTTGAGGCAGCTTAGGTATGATTTTCAATTCATAATGATAATGTGCATTATCCAATTCCAAAAATAGCTTAATTTCCGTATTCTCATCACGCGATGTTTTAATCGGTTGATGTGAAATCACACTATTCGCTATCCAGGCAATCGCTTTAAGAACATTGGTTTTACCACTACCATTGCGCCCAATAAGCGCAGTCATGCCTTCCATGTTGTCAATGACAACATCTTGACAAGACAGAAAATTTTGTATATGAATACGCCTAAACATGATTATCAATAATCAAATGGGTTTGTAGGGGCAATCCCTTGTGGTTGCCCCGTGGTAAAACGAATCTTGATCAAGACATAAGTAGGGACACATCAATCTTTTAACATTTTTTAAGTCTATAATAATTTTGTTAAAAGACTTTTGTTGACCTACATACCTAATTTCTTTTCTAAATAGTGAATATTGATGCTACCCCTTTGGAAAATTGAATCGTTCAGCAATGTTTTATGTAAAGGAATATTGGTTTTAATACCATCTATAATGATCTCATCTAAAGCCATTCTCATCCGTGCCATAGCTGATTCGCGGGTATCACTAAAGCTGATAAGTTTGCCAATCATTGAGTCATAGTAAGGGGGAACGCGATAGCCGCTATAAATATGCGTATCAACACGTACACCCGGCCCACCGGGCGCATGGTAGCGAGAAATCATACCTGGGGAAGGTAAAAAACTATCGGGATCTTCCGCATTGATACGGCATTCTATAGCATGTCCTTGAATACGAATATCTTTTTGTGTATAACTCAAAGGTTCACCGGCCGCTATCCGTAATTGCTCACGCACAATGTCTATGCCTGTAATCAGTTCTGTCACAGGGTGTTCAACCTGTAAACGGGTATTCATTTCAATAAAATAAAATTCGCCCTCTTCATAGAGAAATTCAAAGGTGCCCGCACCGCGATAACTTATCTCTCGACAAGCTTCGGCACAACGTTCTCCGATTTCATCACGTCGTTCTTTTGGTAAATCCAGCGCCGGTGCCTCTTCTAGCATTTTTTGATGTCGGCGTTGTATCGAACAATCGCGTTCGCCTAAATGAATGGCATTACCATAACTATCGGCTAACACTTGAAATTCGATATGTCTCGGATTTTCAAGGTATTTTTCCATGTAAACTTGATCATTTCCAAAAGCCGCCCCGGCTTCGCTGCGCGTTAAAGAAATAGCACTCGCTAATGTCGCTTCGCTACGCACAACGCGCATACCCCGTCCACCTCCACCGCCAGACGCTTTAATAATCACTGGGTAGCCAATATCGTGTGCTAACCGTAAATGCAGATCGATATCCTCATCAAGTACCCCATCGGAGCCGGGTACGCAGGGCACGCCAGCTTTTTTCATGGCCTTTATGGCCGAAACTTTATCCCCCATTAAACGAATGGTATCAGAACGTGGCCCAATGAAAACAAAGCCGCTTTTTTCAACTTGTTCAGCAAAATCAGCATTTTCTGATAAAAAGCCATAGCCGGGATGAATAGCAATCGCATCTGTGACTTCAGCGGCGCTAATCACAGCCGGAATATTTAAATAACTATTAGCAGAAGGAGGCGGGCCTATACAGACGGATTCATCAGCCAGTCGTACATGCTTGAGTTCACGATCAGCAGAGGAATGCACCGCCACCGTTTTAATACCCAGTTCTCGACAAGCCCTTAATATTCTTAAAGCAATTTCACCTCGGTTAGCAATAACCACTTTAGACAACATGCACTTAACCTCTTTTCAGTTATCAAATCAGTTATCAGTTATCAGTTATCAGTTATCAGGATAGAACACTGATTTAACTGATTTCTATTGAGTTAGTTTTTACAGACAAAAACGTACTCAAAAAAACATTGATTTTTTTAATGAGTGAGAATCAGAAAGATAAAAATTTCTTATTATTGCTATGACATTAATAACATATTAATGATTTTAAATGATTTGATTAAACACGACTTTCTTATCATAAATAACTCATTACGACTAAGTTTTTATGCCTCTCCCATAACGAAGAGATAACCAGAAATATTTTATAGAACACTGATTATCAGGATAGACTTTATAGCTATAATTATTCCAGAAAAATAAATCGGCAAAAGTCCCTTATGAGCTTTTTATTTTGCTAGCAACCTAAACCAACGTATTTATCTTGAATAGTCTAAATCGTTTCAGATAAATTGGTTAGCCTAAGAATCACTTGAGATCAAGAATAATCAGGATAACTGATAACTGATAACGGATAATTGATAATTGATTATTCAATCACAAATAACGGTTCACCATATTCTACAGGTGCGGCGTTGTCTACTAAAATCTTGGTAATAATACCGGCTTTGTCGGCCGTAATTTGGTTGAGGATTTTCATAGCCTCAATAATACATAAAGTATCGCCTTCACTAACCATTTGTCCTTCTTCAACAAATGGTTTGCTTGTTGGAGACGGGGACCGGTAATACGTGCCAACCATCGGTGAGCTAACAATATGTCCTTTGTGTTTAGTTTGCTCTGATACGGGTGGTGATGTGCTAGGCGCGCCTTGCACAGGGGCTGCCAGTGTTTGCGTCGCCACGGGTACCAAAGTTGAATAGCGACTGATACGCACTTGATCGTCGCCTTCATGAATTTCTATCTCTGCAATTCCAGAAGCTTCAATGAGTTCTATGAGTTTTTCTATTTTTTCAATATCCATGAACCTACCTCGAATTCGACAAAATGGACAATGCTGCTTGCAAAGCCAAGGTATATCCTTGTGCCCCGAATCCAACAATAATACCGACAGCGATATCTGAAAAATAAGAATGGTGTCGGAAAGGTTCACGGGTATGCACATTGGATAAGTGTACTTCAATAAACCGAATGTCAACGGCTAACAAGGCATCGCGCAAGGCGACACTGGTATGCGTGAAAGCGGCAGGATTAAATATAATAAAATCAACCTGATTATGACGTGCCGCATGGATTTTTTCCAACAATTCGTGTTCAGCTTGACTTTGAAAAGTCGTGAGATTGTGGCCAGCGGCCTGTGCCATTTCAACAAGTTGTTGATTAATGCTTGCTAAGGTAGTGCCCCCGTAATGCTGCGGTTCGCGTTCACCTAATAAATTCAGATTCGGGCCATGTAGCACCAGTATATTAAACATAGACAAGTCAGTTTTCTTGGAGTCAAATTCAGTGATGTTTTGTTTTTTTTGAAGTTGATTTGATTAACTCAGGCGATGACTTTTAAGGGAGTTCCAAATAAATAACGATCCCTTCGTTCCAAGCTTGCCACCTTAAAGAGCGAAACCCGAACGGGTGTAGCTCATTTAGCATGAGGGATAATACTTTTTTGATACAGTCCATATATTGCTTGACATCATTTTTTTTTATCAAACGTCTAAAAAATATTAATGTCATGTTGCCCAAAGTCTAATGACTGATATGAATACAATATCATAATTTTAGCCAAAATGATGCTTTTTGATGTCATTATGTCATGTTTATGGATAGGCATTTTTTGCCTGGCTTAAGAATAACGACAAGAATTGATTATTATAAAGTCAAAATCCTTTATTATGTATGATTAACTTGCAAAACGCCAAAAATGAACCTTGAGAATTGTGAATTGTGAATTGGGAGGTTGTCATAAATTGTTGTGTGCTATGCCATAGCCTTTCAACTGCTGCCCTGAGCAATCCTTTATATAAGCAATCCTTATCGTTACTGTTTCATCAAGTTAATGCACGGTGCCCAATATCAGTACGGTAATACAGACCTTCCCAATTGATTTGCTCAACCAACGCATACGCTTTTGACTGTGCTTCACGGACGGTTTCTCCCAGCGCGCAGGCACAAAGGATTCGTCCACCTGAAGTCACAATTTGTCCCTCTTTTTCCGCGGTACCCGCATGAAATATTTTACCCTCTAACCGCGCTGCTTTTGACAACCCATTGATCACAAAACCTTTTTCATAAGCACCCGGATAGCCACCCGCTGCTAACACCACGCCCAAAGCAGCACGTTCATCCCACACCGCTTCAACTTCATGCAGACGTTTATCTAATGCGGCCAGACACAATTCTACTAAATCTGAACGCAGCCGTAGCAAAATAGGCTGTGTTTCAGGATCACCAAAACGGCAATTATATTCTAAGACTTTTGGATTACCCTGTGCATCAATCATCAAACCCGCATACAAAAACCCGGTATAAGGATGGCCTTCAGAGGCCATACCACGCACGGTAGGTTCTATGACTTCTGCCATAATTCGCGCATGAACTTCTGGCGTAACAACCGGGGCAGGTGAATAGGCACCCATGCCACCAGTATTAGGCCCTTTATCGCCATCATCGCGGGCCTTATGATCTTGAGAAGTCGCTAAGGGCAAAATATGTTCGCCATCTACCATACAAATAAAACTGGCTTCTTCACCTTGTAAAAAGGCCTCAATAACGATACGTTGTCCAGCTTGCCCAAACCCGTTACCTGAAAGCATATTTTGCACTGCAGCAATCGCTTCCTCTTCGGTTTGTGCCAAGATCACCCCTTTTCCGGCCGCTAAACCATCGGCTTTCACAACCAACGGCGCTTTGATTTCGTGAATATACGCTATCGCTTGTTCGATATCGGTAAAATGGCGATAATCAGCAGAGGGAATATTATGACGGGAGAGAAAATCTTTGGTAAAAATTTTAGAACCTTCAAGTTGTGCAGCGGCTTGACTGGGCCCAAAACAAGGTAAGTTCAGTTTTTGAAATTCATCAACAATACCTGCCACCAGAGGCGCTTCGGGGCCAACAATCGTTAAGTCAATCGTGTTGTTTTGGGCAAATTTGATGAGTGCATTGATATCGTCGGCTGATAGTGGGACATTTTTAATTTTCGATTCTTGTGCCGTACCCGCATTACCAGGCGCGACAAAGACTTGTGTGACGGTTTCTGATTGAGCGGCTTTCCATGCGAAAGCATGTTCGCGGCCGCCACTACCAATAATTAAGATTTTCATAGCGTTATAGAATAATATCGTTACCAAAAGATCGTATAGACGCGATGCCTCGCGTCTCCTCTGTGAAGCCCCTCGTTTCGACGCGATGCCTCGCGTCTCTGTGAAGCGTCGTGGTGACGTGAACTAGAGACGCGAAGCATCGCGTCTCTACGATCCCATCAAAACATTTTAAAACGATTTTAATAATAACATACAATGAAAAGTGTCAATTCTGTAAAATCCTTTTTTTATAAACAATCCGTTTAGAACGGGAAAATAGCAATGCACCCACCAATCATCACTGATCACTAACCCCTGATTCTTGATCTGACAACCATGACATATCATTGCATTCCGAAGCGGGCCAAACGATTGACTCAATATCGTCATATTTCAATCCTTCGTATACCCGTTTATGGACAATTTTGCAGTTGATGGGATCGTAAGCCAGAATGCTGGTTTCTCGATTGTTTTGGCCCTTGCGATCAACACCCACTAACAAAAATCCATTCGGTTGGAGATCCAAGCCTTCAATCTTACCATCATCAACATGCTCACAAGCGATCTCTAATTCCTGCGTTTCAGGATCATAAACCCATAAATGCTCATCACTCGCAGTATACAATTTGCTGCCATCGTAACTCCAAGCTAATCCACCCATGTCATGTTGCTTATAATCAAATTGTTTGATCGGGGTAGCCATTCCGCTGATGGGATCGATTTTAATAATCCCACTCCATTTGTTAGATTTATGCTCATTTCTACCCCAGCCCCATAGTGTTTTATCAACTGGATTGAAACCCAATCCCGACACTGCCTCAAAGCCTGTCGGGCCAATAATCTCCATGTCTCCCGTTTCACGATGGATGCGGTAAAGATAACCATCAGGTTCCTCAAATTCTCCCGTTGTCTCATTTTTCACTTTGGCATCATCGCCGGCGCTTGCTAACAAGAAATCAGTATCTGAAGGATCCAAGGCCATGCCTTCCATATCGCGTCCTTTACGTGTAGGCCCTAACGGTTTCATATCGCCATTTAAACCCGCACTCAAATCAATCAAGATTGCTTGTGAATTATTCAAGCCGCCATCATGCAGAGCGTAAAGGAGACAAGAATTCGGTGCCCTTTCTACAAAAAAGTGAATCGGTTCTAAACCGTTGAAAACAATGGAACCGTCTTTTAAACGGTAACCCACCATGAAAGTGTATTCACCTGCTGTGTCGATTAAAGACAGCAGGTGTCCATTAGACATAAAGGTCATTTCGGGCGCAATATCGGTTAAATCGCCTTCATAAACAAAGACATTGTCTAACGTGTTAGGCAAGTGTGGATAAATTTGGGCCATTTCTAAGCTGCTCACCGCCTTATCCCAAGGTTTCCATTTTTTCCCATCGCGCATGGAAAAAGCTTCTCTCGTATCGTCTTGATGTATCGCAACCACGATCAATTCTGCCGCTTGTTCAACCTCTTCAGGCACCACTCTGATCGTGCTTGATAGCTTGAGCCATTCTGCTTCCGAGTAGGAAAACAGGGCATGATTAGGCACCAATTCGTCATGAGAACGTATTTCGATGACAAAATCGGCTTCCTTCTCCTCTTGAAGACTACCCTTTGCTTCCAAGCGGAGTGCTGTCAGCACCACTGCTGGTTCTTCTGGTGTCTCTACCGGTTCATTAAGATAAGTCACCCCTGGCCCTAAGATCACGTTTTTCGATAAGGTGACGTTGTCACCAATCACCACGTTTTCAAGATAGCTACCCGCAGGAATGAACACGTTTTCTAATAAGGCCGGGGCGCTGCTATTACCTATGATATCACCTTGCAGATTACCACCACTGAGCGTGGTATTGGGTGCTAAAGACACATCCTTGATCGTGCCCCCCATCGTATTCGTTATCTTGCCAGACAAAGTGCCACCGGTCATCAGTAAACCACGAAATTCCGCATCGGTTATCGTACCCTCATTGATCACATTCTGACCCTCAAGCATCACGTTTGAAACTTGGGCGTTCGCGCCAATGGTAACGTTATCCAGTAGGGCAGGCTGTTCTGCATCACCTTGAATGTTGCCTTGCAGATGGCCTTGAATGATATGGGCATTGGGTGCTAGAACCACCGCTTCGATAATAGCCGTTTTACCGTTTTTCAGTGTACCGGCTAAGGTGCCACCGCTCAGACGCTTCCCATAAAATTTAGCATCCTCAATGGTGCCGTGATTCGTGATTTCCCCAGATAAAATTCCGCCAATTAAATGACTGTCTTTTTGTAAAGTGGCGTTGGCAATCCTGCCTTGATTCTGGATCGTGCCTTCTAGCAATACCCTAGAAACCTGACCCTTTTCGTCTATCGTGACATTTTTCAAGGTCACTTCTTTTGAGAAAGTCACCTTGTTACCCACAATCACATTTTCAAGATGGCTACCAGAGCCAATGCTCAAGGATTCAAGTTGAGCCGCTTGCCCAGCATCACCGATAATAGGGCCTTGCAGTTTGCCACCTCGAATCGTCGTATTGGGGGCCAGAGACACGTCTTGTATCACACCCTCATTTTCGATATTGCCCGCTAAGGTGCCGCCTGTCACTTCGCCATCCTGAAGATGAATATCCGTCAGGGTACCCTGATTGCTAATCTCACCCGTGAGCCTACCACCGGTTAACTCGCTATCAGCTTGTAAAGTGATATCAGAAGCTTCACCTTGGTTCTCAATCGTACCCGCTAACACAGCATCAGCCAGTTGGCCTTCTGGCTCAATGACAACATTTTTAAAAGTTTGCCCATTGGCTTGCACCGGCCGACAAATAAAAGTGATGTCAGGAATAAAATCGGGATCAGCGATCAATTTGACACCTGGGCCATATTTAACATCATCTGCCAATTCAACCTCTTCACCAATAATGACATCAGTCAGACAGCTACCTGATGTCACCGTCAAGTTGTCCAAACGGGCAGGGCCCTTCGCATCACCGCTGATTTTACCGGCCAATTTTCCGCCCGATATTTCAGAATTTTCTGCTAAATCAACGTCTTGTAAGCTACCGCCCACAGGGCTATTGTTGATAATATGCCCTGCCAACGTGCCACCTGTGAGCAAAGCACCCCGAAATTCAACATCAGTCAGAATGCCCTGATTAGTGATGTTACCCGTTAAAATACCGCCAGTTAAGGTACTATTAGGCAAAAGCGTCGCATTCGATATCCAACCTTGATTATTGATAGTCCCTTTTAACACCATATTGGAAAGAGAAGCCTCGCTGCCAATTGTGA
Organism: Candidatus Parabeggiatoa communis; assembly: GCA_035871815.2. Lineage (GTDB taxonomy): Bacteria > Pseudomonadota > Gammaproteobacteria > Beggiatoales > Beggiatoaceae > Parabeggiatoa > Parabeggiatoa communis. The sequence goes on along the minus strand of JAYQWI020000972.1, from coordinate 2,902 downwards.
CATTTTCAAGCTGTTTTCCTTTTAGATTACAAACCACATCATCAATCCGAGTAGCGATAACCAGACAAGAAGAGCTACCAGAAGAATGCTCCGGCGAGATTGTCATCTCATCGTTTGGTGTTTGCGGTGTTTCTGCAATATCAGGTGATTCAGGTGTTGGCGAAGTTGTCGTGGCTGTCAAGTCAAATATTGCTCCGCAAAAGCGATCAGCTGTTAAGGTGACCGAAAACGGGCTATTGTTGCCATGACAAGCCCCCTCCCAACCCATGAAATGAGAACCGCTTTCTGCTTGGGCAATTAAAATGACTTTCGTTTCGCTCGGATAGACTTGTGTACATTCATCACCACAACTGATACCCGTATTCAGACTGTTAACGGAACCCGTACCTGTACCCGTTTTGGTGACAGTCAAAGTGTAATTGACTGGGGTTGAAGGCACAAGGCTATCATTGTCATTAATGATCACGTCAGCCGTGCTTAATGCCAAAGCAGCACCGCCTTTAACATTGCTCAAGATGAGACTCAAGCTTTCTGTTTCTTCAGTCTCACTATCATTGTGAATCACTACCGTAAAGGTTTTATCCGCACGATCACCGTCTTCCCATTGTAATGTACCCCTCACAGCCGTATAGTCTGCACCTTGTAAAGCAGTCTCATCACGACTGACATAATCCACACTGACAGCACCCTCGCTATCCCCTGTGCGCGTCACCGTCACAACGATCTGACTCATCTCTTCACTGACAATCACTTCGGATTGAGAAAACTGTAAGCTACCCGCCTTGTTAATGGGAACAAAAGTGGCTATACAATATTGGTTACTGTCCAAAATCAGATGACCCTCTGCCGCACAATCCCCACTAAAACCCGTCAATTCAAAACCCGTGTCTGGGCTTGCAATTAAGTTTAATTGCGTATTGTGGGTATAACTGGCGCTACAGACATCACCACAATCAATGCCCTTAGAAGTGCTCATCACCCTACCTTTGCCCATTTTCTCCACAGTCAGTGTATGGAACAAAGCCGGTTTGACTGAAGGCAAAGCAAAGTAAGCGTTGCAGCTTTTAGCCTGATCTAGGCTAATCCTAATCGGGTTACTCGTACCGCTACAATCCCCTTCCCAATGGGTGAAAATGCTGTTGTCTACAGGATTGGCAGTTAAACTCACCACAGTATCAGGATCATAATCTGCGATGCAGTCAATACCGCAATCAATACCAGCAGGTTGACTTTTTATCCTACCTTTACCCTTGCCAGCGATTGCCACTGCAAGGTTCACCTGAGAATCAACCGGAACCACTGGAACTTGAACAGACTGCACAAAAGTCGCTTGACACCGTTTATCACTGAGTAAGGTGACACGACCCGTGTCATCACATTGGCCAGTCCAGCCTTCAAATTGCCAGCCAGCATCAGGCATCGCACTCAATGTGACCGTTGGGCCCCCCTCATAAGTGTGACGACAGGCATCACCGCTGTTGCCACAATCAATACCAATGGGATGACTACTGACTTGCCCCTTGCCAACCGTTGTCACAGTTAATGTGCTTTGCAAGAGTTTAAAATAAACAACACAGGCATGATGGTTAATCATCAAAATATGACCATCAGAACAAGCTTCCCAATGATCAAATACTGAACCAGGAGCAGCTTCAACTACCAGGCTCACCAGCGTCGTGATGTCATAAGCAGAATAACATCTTTTATCATCGCTATCGCAATCAATACCCAAAGGTTCACTCTTAACACGGCCCTTGCCGTTTCCAGCCAATTCCACAATCAAGGTTTTTGTCGATGGCACATTCTCCTTGGAATCATCGGATGAAATGGGTAACGACGGTGTTGACGGCGTTGACGGTGTTGACGGCGGTGTTGACGGGGGCGGAGGCGCTGTGCCAGTACATTCCAATTGATAACTCGGTTTAGGATTCAGAGGATCACTACTGATTAAATGTAAAGTCGCATTGCGTTTGCCTTCTTTCGAAGGATTACATTCAAGAGTGATCGTTTTACTCGGATCACCATCACGAATAAAGAATGAGTTAATATCAAAAGCGTCAGGCTCAGGAAGATTAACGCTAAAATCATCAGCATGAGCACCAGTGAGGTAGTCGGGTTTGTCTAATCCCACATCCAAAACAGAGTCTCCAACTTCTCTTATCTCAAACGTTTGAGTGACACTCACCCCGACAGGCGTACTGCCAAAATTGATAGCTTCCCCATCCTCCTCATCCGGTAACGGCGTGGAAGCGTAGCCAGGACCAACACGTTCTTGTCCAGTACATTTCAAAGAGTAAGTGGGCGTGGGATTTAAGGGATCATTGCTGGTTAAATTCAATTTAGCCGTGCGTTCCCCTATATTGCTAGGGCGACATTGTACTGTCACGGTGATTTTATCAGCGCTCTTATCGGCAATGCTAATCGGAAAAGTCGGACTCATGATTTCAAAATCTTTGACATAGGCACCATCACTGATAGGTGTCGTGGCTAAATTCACCTCCAATTTTGCATCACCCATTTCTTGAATTTCAAAGCTTTCATTTACAGTCTGCCCCACTGGCATTTCGCCAAAATTTAAGGTATCACCTGGAGAATAGCGAGTCGAACTATAAGATGCCGCCTTACCCCGACATTTCAATGTGTAAGAGATTTTAGAATTTGAGTCATCATTGCTGGTCAAATTCAAGGTAGCCATGCGTAGTCCACCTCTCGTCGGTTTACACTGTACAGCGACCGTTGCAGCGCTACCCCCATCAATAATGTCGATAGGAAAATCCGTTACAACGCTAAAATCATCCTGATCCCCCGTTAGAGCAGGTGTATCTAATTCCACCTTTAAGGTATCGTTGCCCAATTCTAGAATTTCAATGGTTTTATCAACCGTTTTACCGACAACCTGAGA
>JAYQWI020000971.1:0-5353 GCA_035871815.2 Candidatus Parabeggiatoa communis | reverse complement strand
CGGCGCTGACGATTAATTCACGTAATAACGGTTCAACCCATTCGCCTGCCATTACCAAATTCAGCGTTTTTTCCGCTTGTTTGCAGACTTGATACGTTTTGCGATGCGTCTTGTTTATGGGCTGCTTGTGACAAAGCTTGCGTGGATCGATACCATCTTCTGGGCCTACTTCCTCACACAATGAGGCGACTTCTTTTAACCATTCTTTTCGGGATGTCATGTTGATACTCTCACAAGGCTACAAACTTTTAGCCAATTGAATAAATGATGTGAGAGCCCGGCCACTGGCGGCCAATGACCTAAAATTGACCGCTAGAGGTAGCCAAGCTCTAGTTCAAATAGCCAATTCAATAGATTAATGACAAGCATAGCGTATCTCCTTTGTTTGTGAGTTGAAGTTATTGTTTATAAACGGATTTAAAGTATTTCCATATTGACAATCTGATCGTTTTCGTCTCGTTGCAAGCGCACTTGCCCATAACATTTAACGCGATCAGCTAGACAACCTGATCCTTCCATAATCAGTTCGTCAAAACGCACTTCAACGAGAACGCTGTTTTGTTCCGTTGATAGGATTGTTGTTTTCAAAGTATCATTGTCAATCCACCCATTTTGGGTAGTCAGTTGGCTTAATTCACGGCACGTTTTTAAATAGTGTTCAATGTTCATTTTTATAATATTTTTTAGACTATACTTAGCATCGTCATAAATTGTGCTTTTTGATTCCGAAAGTCAGGTGGTGGTGCCTAACCCAATAAATATGAAAATTATAACAGTGGACAGTATAAATACAAAAAAGCATTAGAGTTGTCCGAAAATAAGGGTTTTGTGAATTGTGTTTTTATTAGCCAAAAATTGATTTACGGACAAGCATTAGTTACCACCACCTGACTTTCGCTTTTAGTGTTGGCTGTCGCTATTTTATAATAGCGACTTTATGACGATGCTAAGTATAACGCGGATTAAAATGATCAGACTGATTGACACTGAATTAATCTGATCCTGAGACGATAATTAATAACTGATAACTCAACACAATATGAAAATTAAAACGGCCTTATTATTAGGCTTTTTGTCGGTTTCAACAACCGTCATTGTTGCTGGCATTGTCAGTATGATTGAACTTAGAACACTGTATACCGTAAGTCAAGATGTTAGCTTAAAAAACGCGCCGCTTGCTGATGCGGCGATGGAGATTAAATTAACGGCTACCACCGCGCACCTTTGGTTTGAAGAAATCATTACCGGTGCTGAAGAAAAAGAAGTCATAGATAAGGTGTGGAAACAGCTTGATGACAGCTTTTGGTATATTGACGCGATACTCACAGGGGGAAAAAACCTTGAGGGTACCTTTTATCCTGTCAATGATAACGTAATAGAACAGAAACTGGTTTCTATTAAACAGGATTTAGAAGCCTTTAGAAAAATCGCTACTGTACGTTTTGAAAATCACTTTGGTGCGAAAAAACTTGAAGATCAGACATTGGATAATCAGTTTGATGCGCTATTTGACAAAATCATCACTGGCGTGGATGAGGTTGAGGACAAACTGCATGACAAAATAACCGAAGATGCTCAAAAGATAGCGCACTCGTTCACAAGTGCGATAATAATACTGATTGTCGCGACGCTACTTAGTTTTACCATTGCGTCTTTATCGGCTTATTATATCGGCCGTGAAATCCTCAAACAGGTTGGCGGTGAACCGGCAGAGATTGCTAAAATCACTGAACAAGTGGCGGCTGGGCATTTAGCCTTACAATTTGAAACGGATAAAGCCACTGGTATTCATGCCGCTGTTCAAATCATGGTTCAAAACCTTAAAGCCGTGATTGAAGATATTGTGAACGTTTCTCAGGCTTTAGCTATGGGCAATCTTAATATTATGCCTGGCGATCAATATCAAGGGGATTTTATTCAAATCAAAAATGGCTTAACCACGGCCGCGATTAAATTGGGAGACGCAACCCAAAAGAATGCTGAGCAGGATTGGCTTAAAAGTGGACAAGCGCAGTTAAATGATAAATTAAGAGGCGAGCAAGATGTGACGAGGTTGGCTAAAAAAACCATTGATTTATTAACGACTTATGTCAATGCTCAAGTGGGCTTATTTTATCGGGTTTCTCACTCTGATCCAAAACGGCCCGTTTTACAAGAAATCGCCAGTTATGCTTATACTCGACACAAAAATTCGCCTATTCAATTTCAATTTGGTGAAGGGTTGATTGGACAAGCGGCTTTAGAACAAAAAATGCTCTGTTGTACTCACACACCAGAAGAATATACTTATATTACGCGATCTGGATTATCACAAACCATTCCACGTTATGTGTTCATCTTGCCCTTTTTGTATGAAAATACCGTCAAAGGAGTGATTGAAATCGGGTTTTCCGAAATGTTGACAGACAGTCAACGCAGCTTTCTTGAGCAATCTATGCCGAATATCGGCATAGCGGTTAATCTGGCCGAATCACGGACTCAGATGCAAGCCTTGTTGGAACAAAGTCAGCGGCAAACTGAGGAATTGCAAACACAGTCAGAGGAATTACAGGCCCAACAAGAAGAAATGCAACAGATTAATGAACAGTTGCAAATGCAAAGGGAAGAAGTTGAACAAAAACAAGAGGCACTTCAACACCGCAATGAAGAGTTGCAAAGTCAATCCGAAGAATTGCAAAGTCAATCTGAGGAATTACAAAGTCAACAGGAAGAATTAAAGCAAACCAATGAGGAATTGGAAGAGCGCACTGAAGAATTAGAGCGGCAAAAAGAGGCCATTCAATACAAAAATATCGCCCTAGAAGCCACCCAAGTGGAAATGGAAAAGGCGAGAGCGGCAATTGAAATCAAAGCCAAGGAATTAGAATTAGCCAGTCAGTATAAATCTGAATTTCTGGCCAATATGTCGCATGAACTCCGCACCCCTTTAAATAGTTTACTGATTCTCTCGCAACTGTTAGCGAATAATAAACCGGGCAATTTGACAGAAAAACAGGTTGAATATGCGCAAACGATTCAGAGTGCCGGTTCAGATTTGTTGATACTGATCAATGACATCTTGGATTTATCCAAAGTTGAAGCGGGCAAAATGGAACTCAATATTGAAAAGTTATTCTTGAGCGATTTAGTCGAATCGTTGGCCCATAAATTTGCGCCCTTAGCTCAAGAAAAAGGTTTAGCTTTTCACATTCAAATGGCCGATAATTTGCCAGAGGTTTTACACACGGATGTACAGCGGTTGAAACAAATCTTGACTAATTTGTTATCCAATGCCTTTAAATTCACCAATCAGGGCGAAGTTCGGTTGAGCATAACCCAAGAAGTGAAGGATTTGATTGCAATCAGTATCACTGATACGGGGATTGGTATACCTTCAGATAAACAACAACTGATCTTTGAAGCGTTTCAGCAAATTGATGGCACCACTAGCCGACGTTATGGGGGTACCGGCCTCGGTTTATCTATTTCTCGTCAGTTAGCGAGACTGATTGGCGGTGAAATCACCCTAAACAGTCAAGCCGATTCGGGCAGTACTTTCACATTGTCGTTACCCGAAACGCTGTCTATATCAGCTCAAGCCTCGACTCTTCACCCCACTGAAAGCCCGATTTCAAACCCAGAACCGGAACAGAATGCGGCCATTTCAGAAGTCTTAAGCATTTCTTCTGATATCGAATCTGATTTACAGGCCGTTGTTGATGATAGCGCAACACAGCAATTTGATGATAAAACGCTGTTGATCATCGAAGATGATCGTAAATTTGCCACTATTCTCATAGACTTAGGAGAGGAAAAAGGCTTTAAATGTCGGCATGCAGAAGACGGTAGAACCGGCCTCCAATTAGCGGAACAATACCAACCCAATGCGATTATCCTTGATATCGGTTTACCCAACTTAGATGGCTGGAGCGTTTTGGAAAGATTAAAAGACAATCCCGACACCCGGCATATTCCAGTCCATTTCATTTCTGCCGCCGAACAGAATCATTTAGAAGCCACCAAAAGGGGTGCCATTGGTTTTTTACATAAACCCGTGAATATGACACAACTGGGTGAAGTCTTTAAAAAAATAGAACAGTTTATTACCAAGACGCTTAAAGCAGTGTTAGTGATTGTCGATAATGAACCGCATCAACAAACCATTCTAGAATTAATCAAAGGCGATCAGATTGAAACCACATTAGCCTTAACACCAGCCAACGCATTAGGGCAACTTCGACAAACGTTATTTGATTGCGTGATTTTGGACATGGATATCGCTCAAGGTTCAGGCGGCCAGTTGCTAGAGCAGATGCAACAAGAAGACGGTTTATGCCAAACGCCCGTGATTGTGTATTCGGATCGTGAATTGACATCCGCAGAAGAAGCCTTATTACTGCAATGCGCGGATCATTTGCCCATTAAGGCTGTCAGTTCATCAGAACGTTTATTAGACGAAGCCACGTTATTTCTCCATCAAGTCGAAACCAATTTCTCGATCCAAAAACAGCAAATGCTGCGAATGGTACACGACAAAGAATCCATATTAACTCAGAAAAAGGTATTGATTGTTGATGATGATGTACGCAACGTATTTGCCTTAGCAACGGCGCTAGAAGAAAGAAACATGGAAGTGATATCCGGCAACACAGGTTTAGAAGGATTGACATTATTAGAAGAACATCCCGATATAGCGATGGTGCTAATGGATATCATGATGCCCGAAATGGATGGTTACGAAGCCATGCGGAAAATCAGACAGCAACCTCAATACCACAAATTACCGATAATCGCCCTAACAGCCAAAGCCATGAAAGGCGACAAAGCGAAATGTATTGATGCTGGCGCGAATGACTATTTATCAAAACCCGTCGATACCGATAAACTGATTTCGTTGATGCGCGTGTGGTTATATCGATAAAAATTTTCCCAGCCAACAGATGTTGGCTGGGTGGTCTTTCTATTGGAGCGATCCTGCACTAGTCGTAAACGTTTTTCCGTTCGATAAATTTGTTTGGGTTGCCAGGCGATTGGCGTTTTGGGGAATGAATAGGTTTGCCCTATCTCTGTCTTATCGTTGTTGATTAATATAGCCCATTTCCCTTGGGGGGAGATGTTGAATAAGCTCAAATAAACGGGTTTGCTTAACTTTTCATCGATCCTAACCTAATCGAAAAATGCTATATAATTATTTCAAATCATGACAAAAGGTGAAAGGCCTACTCATCATTCTGCCTGTTTGACCATTTTTAACATCTCATCTAACATGGCTCTCAGTATGGGACATTTTGAATAAGCCAAATTTGGATCAAGTTGGCTAAAAAGGGCTCTGCCATAAGTTACCTTTTTATAGCGACGTTTGGTGTGTTGTTTG
>JAYQWI020000970.1:0-2824 GCA_035871815.2 Candidatus Parabeggiatoa communis | reverse complement strand
TGGGGCTGCTGCTGGGGCTGAGGTTGTTTTTGGGGTGATTATTGGGACGGGTACCGGTGGGGGGATTGTTGTCAATCGGCAGGTGTTAGAGGGCCCTAATGCGATTGCTGGCGAATGGGGGCATAATCCTTTGCCTTGGCCTCAAGCTGAGGAGTTGCCGGGGCCGTCTTGTTATTGTGGCAAAAGTGGTTGTATTGAAACTTTTTTATCTGGGCCGGGTATGATGCGAGATTTTCAAACGACGACTGGGCTATCAAAAACACCGTCTGATATTGTCGCCTTAGCAAAAGCCGGTGATAATGCAGCCTCGGCCTGTTTGTCACGCTATGTTGATAGGCTTGCACGAGGATTAGCGAGTATTATCAATGTGTTAGACCCAGATGTGATTGTATTAGGCGGGGGAATGTCGAATATTGAGCTGTTATATACTGAAGTGCCCCGTTTGTGGGGGCGTTATGTGTTTTCAGATCAGGTGAATACGGTATTAAGACGGGCGAAACATGGGGATTCTAGCGGGGTGCGCGGTGCGGCGTGGTTGTGGCCGATTGAAAGTGAGATGGGGTAGAGTGGACTATTATAGTACAACGAATTGAGTACAACGAATTGAGAAATAAACGAATAAGCCTTGGTGTTATTCGTTTATTTCATTAAATCCAGCAACGCTCTCAAAACCTGAATTATAAATCACAGAGAACGAAACGATAAGGTGAGCAGTATAACTCACCCTTTAAACTGAAATGTCTTTAACCTAAATTCTGAGCAACAAAATCCCAATTGACGAGATTCCAAAAGGCTTCGAGATATTTTGGACGCGCATTGCGATAGTCAATATAGTAAGCGTGTTCCCACACGTCACAGGTGAGTAAGGCGGTTTGCCCGGAAGTCATGGGGGTTGCGGCATTGCTGGTGCTGACTAAGGCTAAACTGCCATCGGCATTTTTGACGAGCCAACCCCAGCCGGAGCCAAAAGTGGTTACCGCGGTTTTAGTAAACTCTTCTTTGAATTTGTCAAAGGAACCAAATGTGCTGTTGATGGCATCTGCCAAGCTACCAGAGGGTTGCCCGCCACCGTTAGGGCTTAAGCAGTTCCAGTAAAAGCTATGATTCCAAACTTGGGCGGCATTATTAAACATCCCACCAGAAGACTTTTTGACAATGTCTTCCAATGACATCTCAGCAAATTCAGTCTCCTTGATCAGGTTATTGAGGTTGGTGACGTAAGTTTGGTGATGTTTGCCGTGGTGAAACTCTAAGGTTTCTTTGGAAATGTGTGGCTCTAGGGCGTTGAGTTCGTAAGGCAGGGCTGGTAGGGTATGTGCCATAAAAAATTATCCTTTTTGATAACGTGAATTAAAAAGCGGTCATTTTTGCAAATACTTACACACCCCGTAAATGTTGGTTTATTCTATTTTTTCAAGTTGTGATGATTTAGCTTTTTGATTTTCAATGCCGTATCAATAAAACGCTGATAACGCTGATAGAGTTGCTTTATCACTGTATAAAGCAACCCATGTTCAGCGTTTCACATTTCACGCGCAAAAAGCACAAAAACTTTGGCGTGCTGTCAGTGGGCTTTATGTACTAGGCAAAGTGGCAAAAATTTTGTGCTCACTGTTATCAGTTACCCAAAAGTTGTGTTGAATACGAGAACAACCGTTTTCGGTTATCTAGATCATTTGTAATAGGTGATTATGAATTACCCATAGTTTAATACCCGGAGTTAATAACCGGCCTTTATTCAACTTCAATTCTTAAATGCTTTTCTTCCAGCATTTGATACCAAGCATTATCTTTAGCGAGTTCAATATCTTTCAACTCAGACATTTCCCGCTCTTCTTTAAGTTCTTGGTGTATCAAATAAAATTCATCTCTGAGTAGTGAGTTGTCTTCTCTCAATTGAGAGTTTTCGGCTTTCAATTGTGCGTTTTCCGCTTTTATGTGTGTTTTCTCATCTCGCAATTGTGCTTTCTCAATTCTCAGGCGTGAGATATCCGTTTTTAAACGTGCGTTCTCTTCTCTAAGAGGCTGAATAGAGGAGTCATTGCTTGAACCGATACGCACTTTTGAGGGTTTTGGAACTTTAATAGTCATTGTCTTCATCCTTATTCAGAAAAATCGGTTTATTTTTATAAGATGATTTAGGAATAATGTCATCGTGTTTTATTCTGTTAAACTAAGCCCCCTATGTCGCCATAGAGAACTCGTCTTCAAAACCGTGCATGAGACTTTCACCTCACACGGCTCCTCTCCTAACTGTTATTATTTGGCCTTACGGCCTTTCTAATAATGTCTTTAAACCGTTACTTTCGTAACATCATTTCATCATGCTCTGGGAATTACTTCTCACTCATGGTACTGATATATTTAATGACTATATTATTCTCAGTTAGCAGTGTACACGTAGGCATATCCCCTTCATTACAAAGAGGCTTTAGCTTTTTGTACAATCCTGTTAAGCCTATCTATTAAAGTTTGATAAACATCACTCCACTCACCGTTTACTCAACATCGTGTATATTGGTGAGTCTAATAGACTTAATTACCCCGTTTCCAAAAATTGGCTATATTCAGACTTAGATATTATCTATACGCCGTGGTAATGACTCTTACGAATCCAACACCTATCATGTTACTATAAACTTGTAACATGTGTTTTCTTACCAAACACGGATTGTGACTTAGCTTGTTTCCGCTAAAACTTACGACGTTTTATGTACATCGATAATTTCTCGCGTTATCCTATCTGATTGCCTAACATCGTTTAATAAGCTAATTCATTAAACAACACATTACTCCCTGCTTTACCAGAATTTTATCAGAAATC
>JAYQWI020000969.1:0-1838 GCA_035871815.2 Candidatus Parabeggiatoa communis | reverse complement strand
TTTTGTTCTTGAAAAATTGATACATGGACACCATACCCCTTTCTGACAAGATATCTTGGTAAGTCACTAATTCCGGGTGTTCAATGTATTCAGAATGTTCAAGTAAATAATTTAATAATTCAACTTCTTCCTTAGTACTGGGGGCTAAATTAGCATGCCCCCCTTCGGAAGGTGAGGTATTAAACTTCTCTAGGTTAAATGGCATGCCTGGTGGTCTTCCCCAATAGACGAGTGCTTCTCCTAAACCCCCTCTAACACCAATTAAAGCACGTTTAAAGGGCAATCCATGTTTGTCCTTGTTCTTTTCGTTTGCGGGATTAGCCTCATCGTTAAGTTCAACTAATCCCCCTGAGTCTAGCAATTTAAAGCCAATGGCCTCCATGTTATTGACGAGCCTGACAATGGGCAATTGTTTGATCTTAGCTTCATCACATTCTCCGATTTTCCTTTTCCAAGAATGTTCTCCCCAAAATTCACACAAATTTTCTTGGGAAAATTTCCAATCTAAACCGATGATGTAACCATTTTCTGGCTGACCACTTATACCAAAACAAGCAGCATAAATGGTTTCATTGATATTAGCCTCTTTTAAAAATGCCTCTATCATAGATTCCATACTAGGATAATCTGCACTAGCGTATTGTTTAGGCTCGTTGCTAGGAAAAACTAAGACAGGATTTTCATTGTCATCCTGTTTATAGATACCCAGATAGCTCCTAGTAGAGCCAATATCTCCAGCTATAACCATATTTCCTCCGTTAATAAAAAAGAAGCCGATTGTGTTTGAGTTGCCAAGCCAAAGTTGGCGACTTATTACCCATATTTATTCCCCACGAGTTTCCGCACATTCTTAATATGTTGCTCGCAATAGAATACTATATTACCCAAGTTATCGTCTTGAGGACTTGCGTTCACAAAAGCAATAACAATGGGCATTCCTTTAAAATGAGAAATATAGGCAACAAGAGTTCCCTTAATAACATCATCCCCTTTTTCTCCCAATTGAAGAATGGTAAGTTTTAGCTCACCAAGTCCAGTTTCGTCTCCAAAATCACTTATTCTCCGTTGGAAAGATTGTAAAACGCTCATGTGAGTCATGGCACTGCCACCTGCACCTGCTTGCCCACCCAGTTTTTTAACCAAGTCAGGATGCCGCCCTTTCTCTGTCTTACTGCTGTCAAGCAAAAAACCTTGTTTGAGTTCTGACACAAAAATAGCATCGATCCCTTTTCTGGCTTCGACAATTTCATTTAACAAAACTTCAATTTCATCCATATCTACCTCTTCTACGTTGTGGTGGATGCTAAAATCAAAACAAGCCTTATATGGCGGCTACATTTTTGTTAATTAGCAATATTACAAAATAACAAGCACTGTCATTCATTATTCTCAAAATGAACAGCACTTCCCTTTGATATTATTAAAGTGGCTGTTGCAAAAGAGCAAAAAACTACCCATATTTTGGTTTACAGTCGTGATAAATCCAACAATAGCCTCTGGTGAATTTGACGCATTCTTAACTAGATATGAAACCACAATACCATCATCAAATTCAATAATTTCGCATTTGAGTCCGTCATTTTTTAATAAATAAAGAGACTTTACAATTGATTTAAGGTTAAATTTCAGCAAGGTTTCCGGTTTACCCTTATTTTCTGTCTGGCAAAGCATAACTTTATTTATATCAAAGACAAAAATCGCATCTATAGGATTCTTATCATCGTTAACAATCTGATTTATAGCCTCAATCAGTTTGTCAGAACATTCTTTTTTTGGACTCAAACCTACAATTAATCTCATTTTTTCAAAAAAACGAGAAAGTGCATCATTACCGATTA
>JAYQWI020000968.1:0-4070 GCA_035871815.2 Candidatus Parabeggiatoa communis | reverse complement strand
CAAGCGGCCAGTATTCTGTTTATGATTTCATTTGTCATCTTGAGCTATAATCTTTACCGTGCGCTGTGGCTTTATCGAAAATTCAGTCAACGAATTAGATCATATAAATGATCACATCTTCTTAATATATATGTAGAGACTCACGGCCGTGCGTCTCTAGCCGTGCGTCTCTACGAAAACAGATAGTGAAGTCTAGGTTTAATCCTTTCTTATAAACAATCCTTGTAGTTGCTTTTTGTAGTTGCTTTTTGTAGTTGGTTTTAAGAAGGGATGAGATCGTAGTCAAGTCTCGGTCAAATCTTTTATTGCAGATTCCTTTTTAGAGAGTATTATTATGTTAACCTTACCCAATTATCAAATTCAAACTCAAATTTATGAGAGTGCCAACTCCATTGTCTATCGGGGGGGTCGATCTGATGAGAATCAATCGGTTATCCTTAAAATGCTCAAAGCAGATTATCCCACGCCCGAAGAACTGACGCGCTATCGGCAAGAGTACGACATCACAAAAAGCCTTGATATTGAGGGTGTTATCAAAACAGACAGCCTTGAAAAATACCAAAATACTTTGATCATCGTGTTGGAAGATTTTGGCGCTGAGGCTTTAAAAAAAGTGATGTCTGAAATGACTTTCAACCTACAAGCGTTTTTGTCAGTTGCCATTAAAGTGGCGGCACATTTGGGCCAAATTCACGCGGCTCATGTTATTCATAAGGATATCAATCCCAGTAATATCCTCTTCAATTCCGCAACCCAGCAATTGAAAATCATTGATTTTGGCATTGCCAGCCGCTTGCCGCGTGAAAGGCCTACGCTCAAAAATCCCGCTCAATTGGAAGGTACACTGGCCTACATTTCTCCTGAACAAACTGGGCGTATGAATCGGGCACTGGATTATCGTACCGATTTGTACTCTTTGGGTGTGACTTTCTATGAACTTTTAACCGGGAAAGTGCCGTTTGAGGCGAACAGCCCCTTAGAATTAGTCCATTGCCTTATGGCTAAAACGCCTACGCCGGTTTGTGAAGTGAATCCTGATATCCCCCCCATCGTTTCTGATATCGTGATGAAATTGATGGCGAAAAATGTTGAAGATCGTTATCAATCGGCCTTTGGAGTCAAAGCTGATTTGTCGATTTGCCAACATCAATTGGAAACTGAAAACCGAATAGAGGCTTTTGAACTGGCCCAAAACGATTTTTCTGGCCAATTTCAAATCCCACAAAAACTCTATGGCCGCGAAAACGAGACTAAAACTTTATTGCAGGCCTTTGAACGCATAGCCCATTTCCAACCCCAAATACAATTCATCTCAGAAATAAACGCATTAAATCCCCCTCTATCCGTTAATAAAGGAGGCGGTGAAATGATGTTAGTGGCCGGCTATTCTGGCGTTGGCAAAACGGCTTTAGTGTATGAAGTCCATAAACCCATGACTTCAAGGAACGGTTATTTTGCGGCCGGTAAATTTGATCAATTTCAGCGCCATAAGCCGTATTCCGCTATAAGTCAAGCATTTAATGAATTTTGTCAGTATCTGCTCACAGAAACCCCTGATGAATTAATAAGGTGGCGCGAGAAAATCCTTAACGCTGTGGGTAACAACGGTCAAATATTAATTGATGTGATTAATCAATTAGAATTAATTATTGGCCCACAACCTTTTGTCGCCGAAGTCGGCTCCCTTGATGCCCAAAATCGCTTTCATCTGGTTTTTCAAAACTTTTTCAGGGCTATTTGCCAAAAAGAGCATCCGCTGGTGTTATTTATAGATGATTTGCAATGGGCGGATTTTGCTTCTTTGAACTTGCTCAAAACTTTGATGACAGACACGGATAGTGATTATTTTCTCATTATTGGTGCTTATCGCGACAATGAAGTGGATGAAGCGCATCCTTTGATGATGACATTAGAAGAACTGCAAAAAGCGGGTACTTTGCTGAACACGATTTCATTAACTAATCTCTCCAAAACCGATCTCAATAGTTTAATCACTGACGCTTTAAAGTGTGAAGCATTTTATGCTGAGCCTTTAACTCAATTAGTCTATGAGAAAACACGGGGTAATGCTTTTTTTATCCATGAATTTTTAAAGTCTTTGTATGAACACGCTTTACTGGTTTTTGATCTGAAGACACAGCAATGGCAATGGCAGATTGACAAAATCGCGGCTCTTGACATAACTGATAACGTGGTGGAATTGATGGCTGGCAAAATCAGCCGGTTTTCTTCAGAAACGCAAACCGCTTTAAAATTAGGCGCGTGCATTGGTAGTCAATTTGATTTAAAAACATTGTCTATCATCGGACAATATTCGCAATCTGATACCTTATCTCATCTCTGGGCGGCCATAGAGGCGGGTTTGCTTTTGCCACGGGATGATCATTATAAGTCGTTGGAAACAACCGCTGACAAAAACAGCCGTTTTAAATTCCAACATGATCGCATCCAACAAGCCGCTTATTCATTGATACCAGAGGCCGATAAATCTGCGCTTCATTTAAAGATTGGGCGGTTGCTATTAGCCAATACTGCGGAAAGAGATTTAGAGGAACAACTTTTTGAGATTGTTAATCATTTGAATAGCGGTCAAGCACTGATAACCGATGAGGAAGAAAGAATTACCTTAGTGCGTTTAAATTTACAGGCTGGCCATAAGGCTAAAGCGGGTACGGCAATCCATGCCGCTATTAATTATTTCAGCAAGGGTATCACGTTGTTAGATGCCTTGGCATGGCAGCCGTATTATTCAGAAGCCTTTGAATTACATAAAGAACAAGGTGAATGTGAATTTTTGTCCGGCCACTTTGATCGTTCAGAGCAACTCCTCGCCCTCGCGTTAGAAAACGCACGATCCCAATTTGATAAGGCCGCGATTTATGTCATCAAAATCGCCCAACGGGCTGGGCAAGGCCAATTTTATGAAGCGGTTGCGACGCTGATAGAGGGCTTGAATTTGTTTGGTCTGAATGTACCCACTTTAGATCAGGGCTATGAACAGGCAACGGCTACGGAAATAGCCCTTTATCAAGATAATATGAAAAACCGCCAGATTGAGGATTTGTGGCATTTACCTCTGATGCAAGACGAAGAGATGAAAGTCTGTTCACAAATGATAGCAATGGCTTTCGATTCGATTGCTATCAAGCTTCCCAATTTGTTGGCGTTTTATGCGACTAAAACGGTGAATATGTCCATTCAATACGGGCTGTCACCCTTTATACCGGTAGGCTATAGTTTTTTTACCATTATATGTAGTGGTGGTTTTAAAGACTATACCAGTGCTTATCAATTTGCAGCCTTAGCTTTACGACTCAATCAAGACAAACTCATTAATTCAAGTGTCAAGACTAAGATATATAATATGTATGCACTTTTTAATGTGCTGAGAGAACATATCAATGTGAGTATCGACTACTTTCGAGAAACTTACCGTGTCGCACTTGAAAACGGTGATTTTTTATTTGCAGGCCATGCTGTAATTGAACTCCCCCGATATCTTTTCCCAATCAGTATAGCGGAAGGGAGAAAAGCAACCCAGGAAGCGATTGCCCATTGTCGGAAGGTGAACAATCAGACGATATTGCTTGTGGCTCAAATGTATGAAGGTTTCGTTAAAAACGTGCAAGGTGAGATCAATAAAACGACTTTTAACCACGCTGCCTTTACAGAAGAAGCGTTTATCAATGCTTTTGAAACAGGGGCACCGCTTTTTTGTGCGCTGTATAAAAGGCAAAAGTTATTGTCATTGAGCCTTTTTGAATGCTATGAGCAGGCTTTATCATTGGTACATGAACGGGCTACTTGGATTGCGGCTATCGCTGCTGCAGATTTAAGTTTTCGGAGTGATTACTACTTGCACATCGGTATCACTTGTGCTGCCTTGTATGCCGATGCTAACGAAGCGGATAAAGAAACCTATCTGGCAATCCTGAATGAAAGCCTCGCTGAAAATCAAAGCTTGTTTGAGCAATGTGAAGCGAATTTTGAACACGCTTATCTGATTTTACAAGCTGAGAAAGCGAGAATCGAAAACAATCCAATGTTTGCTATGCAGTGTTACGATAAGG
>JAYQWI020000967.1:0-14092 GCA_035871815.2 Candidatus Parabeggiatoa communis | reverse complement strand
CGAGGCATCGCGTCTCTACAGGGCAATCCATAATTAACAACATTTTATCGGTGATTATTTATATCAACAAAATCAATAATAAATCGACTCTATTTTTGACCGTTTATTAATGATACTTTTAGTCAGGTTATTTAACTAATAGATTGAAATATCAGTCTTTTTTAGTTTTATCGTGATTTTGGATTGAGGGCCTTTTATTAGGCGTAAATGTGTTATTTTTAGCCCATTTTTGATATTTTGTGTTGAGACGCGAGGCATCGCGTCTCTACGAGTCGATAAGACGGGAGTCTCTTACATCGTATCGCCCGAAAATGCAAACCTCGCAATAGTATTAAGTCGTTGGCTTTTCGGCAGTAATCAATGCAAGATGTGTGGGCAACGGAATCTGTTTTGGATTGTTGAAACCGGCATCAGTGAGCCATGATGCAACGTCGTCTCCTTTTCGATCACCCGCATTGGGCGCAAATGCGATAAGAACGTACAAATCCATCATCATATCTAAAAAGTGTCGCTTAGGGCTATGATCAATTTGCATGTAATCCTGCACAATGATTAATCCACCTGGACGTAGTGCATTATAAGCGCGATGGAATACCCGACGACACATTTCCTCAGCGACAATAAGTACCACGCCAGAAATAAGCACCACATCATAGTCGTTGTCTAGCTCAACTGTATTCATGTCCGCTTCGATGAGGGTAATTCTATCTGACAATTGGCTTTCATCTACCAGTTGGCGAGCCATTACTAAAGGCTCTTTTTGATCAATTAAAACGGACTTCAATTGAGGATTGGCTTGACAAAGCGCGATGCTGTAACTTCCGGTTCCACCGCCTAAATCCAGTAGTTTTTGTTTACCACTGAGTTCGACATTTTCAACCAGATTTTTCCCCTGCCCAATCATGACGCGGTTGTGTTGCCCCATCATGTAATCTGTCCAATAGGTGGGCGCATCCACAAAACCATTTTCAAAGGGCAGTTCGGTGCGCCCTTCAAGTACCAGCGTGTCTAACTTTCCCCAAGTGTTCCAATGGTTAGTGATATGGCGTATATGATCGCCAAGATATTTCGGTTTACCTGGAACAAGAAATTCAGCAGAAGTGGCCGAATTTTTAAACTGATCCCCTTCTTTGTCCAAAAGTTCCAACACCACACAAGCATCAAGAAAAGCCTGAACAAAGCGAGGTTCCTTGGCTTTAAGATGTCGTGAGACTTCATCTGGCGAAAGCGGTTTTTTATCAAGCAGAGAAAATAAATCAAGTTTCACTGCGGCTCTCAGTACCCCTGAGTTCCAGTAGTTAAAACTGAGATCATAGAGTTTATCTGACACTTCAATCTCCACTTTTATGCATTATTTGTAGGCAAATAGAAAAGTCGTTTGACCGATATTTTTACGCAAATTTTCTCGCGTTTCAAGATACTGCACCATGCTATCTTCCTGATTCATAGATCGTACTCGTTCAAAGGCCTGCTCTAGCTCTTCATCTGTTGCCAGAGACCAAGTAGAATCCCCATCTCGAAAGTCTTTTTTGAGTGGCCCCATTGGATCGAGGTAATTTTTCCCTTGAAGAACAGTATTCACTGGAACAACAATACCGATCTTATGAAAGCCAACTTCTTTCAGCATTGAGGTCATGATTTCTATTGGCGGAAAGCGTTTGGCAATTCTACCCACGGCTTCTGGGATTAAATCTGCCCACCAAAAACCATCATAAAGTTGCGGATGGCTACTGGTATTAAAGACTAATACACCTTGGGGGCGTAATACTCGTTGTGCTTCTTTTATCAGTTGATGTACGGGATCAAAATTTTCTTGGCTTGAAGCGGCAACCAAGTGATGAAGTACTTGGTTACACATCATACCGTCGAAAGTTTCATCGTGATAGGGAAGGGGATCAAGTAAACTGCCTTGCTCTAATTGAATGTTAGCCTCATTTTGGCACTTCTCTCGTGCTTGAGCCAACATCCCCCCATTCAATTCCAATCCATACAAATGGCCTACTTTTTCCTTGAGTGCCTGAATATAGTTTCCAGTGCCACAACCCCCGTCTAGGATGTTTTGCTCAAGCAAAGGGCGAGGAGTAGAAGCAAAACAACCTAAATAAATCTCAATTCCGATAGGGATACGAGTATTGTCGTAAGCTTTTGAGGTGTCGTGATAGTTTTCAAACTCAATTTGATTCATAACTAAATAGTTCCCTAAGAACGCTGACTCAATTGATGGAAACAGTTTAAAAGGCGTTCTATGTCATCCGATTGAATATTGCCCATATTAGCAATACGGAAAATAGACCTTTTCAATCCCCCTTGTCCTGCGTATATCACAAATCCCTTTTTTTTGAGGAACTGATGAAGTTGCTCATAAGTCGTGTTAGCGGGTAAATTAAATGATGTCAGTACCACACTACAATCTTGCTCATCTAAAAAGGTTTCTATGCCAAGTTGTTTGAGCCCTTGCTTAATTTTTTGCGACAAGGTGTGGTAGTGGCGATATCTTGCTATCTGCCCTCCCATTTTTTCTAATTCAATGAGGGCTTCATGGAAAGCATAACTGACATGCACAGCCTGTGTAAAAGGAGAATAACCTTGTTGTTGTTCTTTATAATAAGGATATAAATCAAGGTAGACGCTCGCGGCGGCAGAAGGGCGGGAGTCAAAGAGTGAACGTTTTACCAACACAAAAGAAATGCCGGGGGCACCATGCAAACATTTATTAGCGGTTGCAGCACAGGCTTCTAAATTCCAAGCGTCAAATTCAATCGCTTCTGCGCCAAAGCTAGAAACACAATCTAGCAACAACGCGACATTTTTGCGCTTACAAATTTGACCGAGTTTGGCGACATCATTCAAACGGCCCGTTGTGGTTTCATGGTGTACGGCAATAACATGAGTAATGCTAGTGTCTTCAATCAGGCGATTTTCTACCTCAATAAGATTCATGGGTTCATGCCATTGAGAAGTCACAACCTCTAATGGCTTGCCATGCGCCGTCACCATTGCGGCCATGCGCTCACCGTAGACACCGTTAGTCACGACGAGTGCTTTACCAAATTGAGGCACGAGTGTTGAAAGCATCGCTTCTACCGCGCAAGTACCTGAACCCGTTAGCAAAATGGCTTCATACTCCTTGGCAGCTTCAGGATAAACTTGAGCTAAACGTGCTTTGATATCCAGGGCTAATTCCGCAAATTCAGGTTCGCGATGACATAAATCTTCTCGCTGCATTGCCTGGCGTACTAGTGAAGTAAGGGTAACCGGGCCGGGGTTAAGTAAAATCGTTTGGTTCATCATTTGATCACAGTTGTTGAATAAATTGCCGTAAACGTTGAGCCACTTCTGGTGGCGTTATTTTAGGTCTCGGTAACTTATCGGGAATGCCGGGTTTGGTTTTAACCTGTAAAAAAGTTAAGTGTTCGGTTGTGGATTCAATGACGGTTTGTACTTCTTGAGCAGTCTTGACATGAAGCACTTTTTCGTAACCAGAAGCAGCCGCAATGGCACCAAAATCAATAGAATGAGAAACCGTGCTTTGTCCCCCTGTTGATTCATGGCATTGATTATCTAGCAGAATATGCAACAAATTAGGCGGACGCTCATACCCAATAATGGCTAAAGCACTCATACGCATCAGCATTGCACCGTCACCATCAATAACAATTACCCTTTGTGTTGGTCGAACTAAAGCGATGCCCAATCCAATACTGGAAATACAGCCCATTGAACCGACCATATAGAATTGATTATTCCGATCTTCAAGGGCATACAATTCTCGACCACTATAACCCGTCGTTGCCAGTAAAATATCCGCGGGTTGACTGGCGGCTTGGATAACGTGCAATAGTTCTTGACGAGAATATTTTATGTCCGTCAAGGCAGGGGCCGGTTCTAAACTAGCAGAGGGTGGTTTTAATGCCAAGCGAGAGTTTAAAGAAACCGATTCGACAGAGCCTTTTTTCATTACCAGTGCATAAGGCCTTTGATGTTCTGCCATAAACTCAAGGGCCTGATCTAAAGTGGGTTCAATCTGGTCTGTTTCAGTCGGAAAATAGGCCCACGGAATTTGCATTAATTCTAACAATTGTGGCGTAATGGCACCCATGAGTTTATGTTGTGGTTCATCCACAGCACCTTCAGGTTCACCCCGCCAAGTCACAATGAGCAAAATGGGTATATTGAAGATTTGATGCAAGGAAGTCAACGGATTCACGGCATTTCCCAAACCCGAATTTTGAAACATGGCCACACTACGCATTCCGGCTAATTCAGCACCGGCTGCGATAGCAACGGCTTCTCCTTCATTGGCAGCCCCCACATACTGGATATCGGGTGAATCAATGACATAGTTAATAAAGGGTTTGAGAAAGGAACACGGTACCCCGGCATATAAGCCAAAACCTTTTTCTTTGGCAATTTGGACAAAATCTTCAGCTTTAATCATTATATTCTGATAAGTTCCTTATTAGCAGCAATTCTAATTGTCTAGGACTGACGCATTGAAAAAAATGACAATTTATTTAAGATAATTAGAATTGCAGCTTTGTTAGTTTCATTTCAATTTCAGTTTTCTTCTTTCATTTGAGATGGCATTATAAGATAGGAAATAATGGTTTCCCCGCACTGCTATCACTGCTATCAATCACTGTTGTTGGGTAGATAACAGTTTTCTGCCTTTGAAAGCTCAGATACCCCCTGAAGTCGAAATACTTCTGAGACTGGAATGATATTTTTTTCAAGGTTGACTAAGCTTTCTTCCTTCTCTAGCATCTTAGCCGCTTCTTGCATCGCGGTAATCGAAGCGCGTAACATATGGTTTGCCCATATCACGATAGAAAAGTCATTTTCTCGAAAGACTTTAGTCGGTGTCGAATAATATTTGGTAGGCACAATAACCACCGGACAGCGATTATGCCACTCATGCTTAAAAGCCAAAATTTCATTAGCATCTGCTCTGGCACTGTGAATTAAAATCGCATCAGCCCCGGCTTGATGGTAGGCTTCTGCACGTTTAAGTGCCTCTGATAAGCCCAAACCAGCAATAAAGGCTTCTACACGAGCAACAACAACAAAATCATCATCATATTGAATATCTTTCGCCGCCTTTATTTTACCGCAAAATTCTTCAATATCAGCCAGTTCTTGACTGGTTCCCTTAATAAAACTGTTAGTCTTAGGGAAAAGTTTATCTTCAATACAAACTCCGGCAATATGACGCTGTTCCAGCTTTCTAACCAAACGCTGCATGTTGTTAAAATTGCCATAACCCGTATCACCATCAAGAAGGATTGGGATGGTAGTGGCATCTGACATAAATTCTACCGTTTCAATGACTTGAGTCCAGCTTGCTTCATTACTGTCGCGCACACCCCACTGTGCAGAAATAGATAAACCGCTGGCCCAAATCCCCTTAAAACCCGCATCTTCAACAAGTTTAGCACTAATACCGTTGTGTGCTTCAAGCAAAAATTCAAGTTGATTTGATTCTAGTAGGCTTCTTAATTGCCTACATTTTGTTTTGCCTATTCGCATTTTTTATAATTGCCTACATTTTGAGTTTTGTTTATTTGCATTTTTATTTGACCGTAAAAAAACGTTCTTAAAAGCCATCAGGATTAGGTTGGTGAAGCATAACCCGACACAACAACCTCTGAGCCGACAACATCAAACACAATGCAATATCGCAGATCATTTTGAAATCGACTAAACCGTATTGTATGAATTTTGTCTTCAGCTAACGGTTAAGTTAAACATTGCTAGCCGTTTACCTTATTCATTATACTCAATCTTCAAGTTAAGGTTCTCTGATATACCCTTCATGCATCAGCACAAAAAAATACACTCCTAAAATAATCTTGTCAAGCGTCAAGGCTCAAATAATTATTATATTAGAATATATTAATATACCAATATATAATTCATTACGCTCGGTTTGAACGGTTGCGATATATTGATGATAAAATTAAGCGGTAGCCCTTACAAAGCAGTGGAGATATTAAAAATCAATGACTTATCAAAGGTGGGCAAGGTAGGGTGAGCAGCGACAGTGCCTTGAATTTTTTCGTTCTTTTTTTATAGGTAGCGCTCCCACCAAAAACCAAGATTTCCATCAGTTTGTAGGGACTGTCTTTGCCTGAAAGCCTATTTTTCCGAGAAAAACTTGAACCTCGAAATCACATTCAACAATTGAAGGGTTCGCGTATTGATAACTGATAAAATATCAATAAAATCATTGATAATCAAAAAGATAAGCCAAACTTTAATTTCTGATTGTAAATAAAGCGTTTTGCCACTTCATCTTGCAAATCCGTTATACTTACAACTAATAATGCTTATTTTTATTAATCGTCTTAACTGGGTGTTCATTTTTCACCGCAAATGTATTTCGATTCACAAAATTTGCGTGTACCCGCTTACATATTATAAGGATTAACATGTGACTCAATTCGTGATTAGGAGTTCATTATATATGAGATATCATCGTTCAAAATATTGGCTAATTCTCTTAACCGCTCTCACTGCTGCCCCCACTGGCTTTGCCGCAGAGGCAGACAGCTCATTAACGCTTGTCTCTGTTGTCTCTCAAACTATTGACAAAGAATATGTCGTCGATGGCGTGGTGGAACCGATTAAGCGAGCCCTCATCACCGCTCAAACTTCTGGGCAAGTCTTGGAAGTGAATTTTGATATTGATGATTTTGTGAAAAAAGGTTCGACGTTAGTTCATCTCAAAAGCATTGAGCAAAAATCCTCTCTTGAACTGGTGAATGCACAAGTTGTTGAAGCCAAAGCGCATCTCAATGCCGCGTACAAAGAGTATAACCGTATTAAACAACTGCGTACTAAAAGAGTCGCGTCAGCGGCACAGTTTGATAAAGCCGATGCTGATTTAAAAGCGGCTAAAGCACGCGTTAAGGCGGCGGTGGCACAGGTGACTCAGGCCAGTCAACAGGTAAAATACACCACTATTACAGCGCCTTATAGCGGAATCGTGATAGAACGCCATATCGAACCTGGTGAAATTGCGTTGCCTGGACAACCCATTATGAGCGGTTTTTCTATGAGCGGTTTGCGAGTTGTTGCCAAGGTGCCGCAAAGCCAGATTGAAGCCGTTCGTCAGTATAAAAAAACGCAGGTTATTTTGGAAAGCTATTCCAAAACACGTCGTTTTAAAAGCAAAAAACTGACTATCGCCCCGTATGCCGATGCCCAAACCCACACTTTTAAAGTCCGTGTGGACTTGCCGAAAAAAGCACCAGATATTTATCCGGGTATGTTTACCAAAGTCGCTTTTGTCGTTGGGCAAGAACAGCGTTTAATGATTCCCACTAAAACGGTCGTTTATCGTGGTGAAGTCCGCGCTGTGTATGTTGTTGATGAAGCGGGACAAATTTCGATGCGTCAAGTACGTCTTGGTAGGCAACATGCGGAGCAGATTGAAATACTGGCCGGTTTAGAGGCGGGTGAACAAATTGCGACAAAGCCAGTCGATGCCACCATTCTGTTAAAAGCGCAACGTGAGGCTATTAAAAAACCCGTTATAAAAGCGCATTAGGGGTGAAAACTATTTTTTTTTAATAAGAGTTGTCCGAAAATAAGGGTTTTGTGAATTGTGTTTTTATTAGCCAAAAATTTATTGACGGACAAGTCTATAGTTGATCTGAGGGCGAACACTTATGTTCGCCCTTTTGAACTCCTGTAACTCCTGTAACTCCTGAACTCCTTTATTTAAAATGACTAAAATGCAAGAACCCCGTTTAGGCTTTTCTGGACAGGTGGCTAAACGATTTTTAACCACAGAAATTACGCCATTATTGGCTTTAGTCGGTTTGTTATTAGGTGTCTTTGCTATCCTGATTACGCCACGCGAAGAAGAACCTCAAATCAATGTCACATTTGCTAATGTGTTTATTGCTTTTCCCGGCGCTTCGGCTGTCGAAGTTGAGCAAATTGTCAGCACACCCGCTGAACAGAAATTAACGGAAATTGAAGGCGTTAAACATGTTTATTCCATATCGCGCCCAGGCTTGTCGATTTTAACCATCGAATTTAAAGTCGGTGAAGATCGCACTGCTGCCATCGTTCGTTTGTACAATCAGGTGTTTTCTAATCTGGATTGGTTACCGCGCAATCTCGGTGTCGCGCAACCTTTGATTAAACCTAAAGGGATTGATGATGTGCCGATTGTCACCTTAACCTTGTGGAGCGAGGAAGACACTCAAGGCAGTTATGCTTTGCAAGAAGTGGCGCATACCATTGAATCTGAGTTAAAACGAGTGAAAGGCACACGGGATATTTATACCGTTGGCGGTGCTGAAAAAGTGGTCCATATCGTACTTGATCCCATCAAGTTAGGCGGATATGGCATGGCACTTGATGATTTAAAACGTGCTTTACAAGCCAGTAATGTCACTGATGATACTAAAACGTTTATCAAAGATAATTTGGAAGTGCAGGTACAAGCGGGCACGTTTCTTTCTCGCGTTGAGGAAGTTGCCGATTTGGTCGTCGGTATGCACAACGAGACACCGGTGTATTTGCACGATGTGGCTACGATTACCTTGGGCCCTGATCAAGCCGAAAATTATGTTTGGTTTGGCACCGGGCCACAAAGTGCGACTAAAGACGTTCACGTTAATGGGGAATTTTCGGCCGTGACAGTGGCTATCGCTAAACAACCTAATACCAACGCCGTTGAGATTGCTAATCAAGTGATTGAGCGAGTAGAACAAATGCGCGGCGTGTTTATTCCAGATGGCATCAATGTCACTATCACCCGCAATTATGGGGAAACCGCGGATGCGAAAGCCAAAAAGCTGATTGGTAAATTAACCTTTGCCACCGCTTTTGTCGTCTTGCTCGTCTTATTTGCGTTGGGTTGGCGAGAAGCCATTATTGTCGGTATTGCTGTCAGCGTAACACTCGTCATCACCTTGTTTGCTTCTTGGGCTTGGGGATTTACCCTCAATCGCGTTTCCTTGTTTGCCTTGATTTTTTCCATCGGTATCTTGGTAGATGATGCCATTGTCGTGGTAGAAAACATTCACCGCCATATCCATTTAGGGGGTAAAAATTTCCTGGAAGCTATCCCTATTGCTGTCGATGAAGTGGGTGGCCCGACGATTCTCGCTACCTTTACCGTTATCGCAGCCCTGTTACCGATGGCCTTTGTTAGCGGATTAATGGGCCCCTATATGAGTCCGATTCCCATCAATGCCAGTTTTGGGATGATTATTTCACTGGTTGTCGCCTTTGTTTTCACGCCTTGGTTGACTTATAAAGTCTTACATCGCGTCATAGAAAAACAGGCGCATAGCGCACACGCTGAACACGCCGATTCGGATAAGAAGACATTTAGTTATCGCCTGTTTAACTTCTTTGTACGGCCATTCTTACGCTGGTTTTTGTTACGCTGGCTACTTTTGATCGTGGTGTTAGCCCTGATTGTAGCCTCCGCATCATTGGTGGTGACGAAAGATGTTGTCCTAAAAATGTTGCCCTTCGACAATAAATCCGAATTTCAAATTATCGTCGATATGCCCGAAGGCAGCAGTGTTGAAAAAACAGCAAGGGTATTGGGAGAACTCGGCCGCTATATCGCCACCGTGCCAGAAGTCAGTGACTATCAAGTTTATGCCGGCGTTGCGTCACCGATTAACTTCAACGGCCTCGTGCGGCAATACTATTTACGCCAAGGTGGGCATTTGGGAGATATTCAAGTCAACCTCATCGATCATCATGATCGTGAACGGAAAAGTCATGAAATCGTGCAGGCCGTGCGGAAACCCTTACAAAAAATTGGTAAACGTTTAGGGGCCAATGTCAAAGTGGTAGAAGTGCCACCTGGGCCACCCGTCTATGCCCCCTTAGTGGCTGAAATCTACGGTATAGATTACGAAGCGCAATTACGCATTGCCAACCAAGTACATGAGGTATTTCAAAACACGCCAGATATTATTGATACCGATAATAGCGTGGAAACGCCAGCGCCTAAATTGATTATTCATGTTGATCAAGAAAAAGCGGCCTTGTTAGGGATTTCTCAAGCTCAAGTGGTAGCCAACATCAATATGGTTTTAAAAGGGAATGATGTCAGCTACTTGCACGATGCGCATGTCAAATACCCGATTCCTATTCGTTTAGAATTTTCGGAAGCTGACAAAGCGGATATTGAGAGGCTTAAAAGCTTACGTGTCCGTAGTCAAAACGGTGCATTAGTACACATATCAGAATTTGTTGACATCACAGAATCCACGAGAGAACAACCCATTTACCACAAAGATTTATTAGCAGTGGTGTATGTCACAGGTGACATGGCAGGTGAATTGGACAGCCCGTTATATGGCATGTTTGATCTTTACCAGGCTATTAAAGACTTAGTGGTTGAAGAACAATACAATCTGGAACAATACTTGTTCAGCCAACCTGACAATCCTTACCGTTACAGCATTAAATGGGATGGAGAATGGCAAATCACGTATGAAACGTTTCGTGACATGGGGATTGCTTACGCCGTCGGCATGATTTTGATTTATCTCCTAGTGGTGGCCCAATTTAAATCCTATTTGGTACCCCTTATCATCATGGCACCGATACCGCTAACGATTATTGGTGTCTTACCTGGACACGCCCTGATGGGCGCTCAATTCACGGCCACTTCCATGATCGGCATGATCGCTTTAGCGGGTATTATTGTTAGGAACTCTATTTTACTCGTTGACTTTATCAATCAACAAGTTGAAGAAGGCATGGCCTTTCAAGATGCCGTCGTGCGATCAGGCGCGGTTCGCGCTCAACCGATTATCTTAACCGGATTGGCAGCCATGTTAGGGGCCTTATTTATATTAGATGATCCGATTTTCAGTGGATTAGCCATTTCCCTGATTTTTGGGATTCTGGTTTCCACTTTGCTGACATTGGTTGTGATTCCCGTGATGTACTACGCTTTTATGCGTAAGCGGTTTGCGTGATTCGGGACTTTTTTTTTCAACACAGAGTTCACAGAGGGCCACAGAGTTTCACAGAGTAATCTCTGTGGCCCCTGTGGCCCTTTGTGAACGCCGTAAAGCGTTAAAAACGCAAAACACAGAAAAATAAATAATATAAAGGAGATTATCTCATGACAATTCAAGCTTCCCCACTGACTAAACAATATACCCATCAACTCATTGATCAGTTTCCATCGAACAGGCTACCAGAAATATCACTTTTTTTAGAACAACTCCTTAAAGTGGTTAATGGCGATAGCGTTAATCAGGCTAGTCTATCCAGTTCATCACCACCAGAACATCCTTGGCTTAAGTTTGCAGGAATGTTCAAAGATGATCCCAATTGGGACGAATTTCAGGCTGCCATTGCTGAATATCGCCGCGAAGTTGACGCAAGGGAAGGCTATGAACAATAAATTATATATTCTTGATACTGATCATGTTTCGCTTTTTCAACGACAACATCCTGTTGTGGTGCAGCATTTGGCAGGAATAAATGCCAACACTTTAGCTGTTACCATTATTACAGTTGACGAACAAGTAAGAGGTCGTCTCATCGTCATTAAGCGAGCAAATTCAATGGAAAAACTCATTCAGGCTTATGGCGATTTACAAGCCAGTGTGGCCTATTTTAACAAGATTCAAGTATTACCCTTTGATAAAGCGGCTTGTGGTTACTACGATACTTTACGCCAACAAAAAATACGCATTGGCAGCCAAGATTTACGCATTGCTTCAATTGTTTTGTCTGTCAAAGGTGTTCTCGTTACTCGTAATTGGAAAGATTTTGGCAAAGTGCCTGATTTGACATTGGAAGATTGGTCTATACCCTAAATATAGGCTGTTGATTTTAAGCTTATTTTCACGCAAACGTTTTTGCGTTAAAAACGGTTTAAACGTGTTGCCTATTGAAAGGCGATAGGATGGTGGCAAGCGGGTGTTAAATTTCAGGTACGGGATGACTTTTTTTCACCCAAGATTTGTAGGGTGGGTAAACAGGCGACAATGAACTCAATTTCACCGCCCGTTTGCCCACCATCCCCCTGACCCCTTTTTCTGATTATTTTTTATTTAACACAAAGTTAATGGGACCCTGATAATTTGTGATACCGTGTTTCACAATTTGGATACTTGATGTACTTAAGGCGGATAAAATTTAAATGATGGAGGCGTTTCCTTGTGCCTAAGTGTCTCAAAAAATATCTTGAGAGATTATCAAGTCATGCTGTTCCATAAGTTCCATAAGTGGCTCTTGTATTTCCTTCTTGTTCAAATTCAACAATATACCAGCCTCAAGGCCAGTTTGTCATTTTGACTGTATGGTTAACACTATGGATGGCCGGCCTTGTTTCTCCCTTCTTTTCGGATTTATCCAATCAAGATAAGTCAAGTTTGGTGTTGATATTTGTCAATTTTCATCTTTATGACCGGATACGGTGCTGGGATTTAAAATCGGATTGATTCAAATCAATCCGGTGCGATTTTTGGGTATTATACCATTGAGACGGGCAAAAAAAAGTCCCAAGTTGTTTGACTTGATCCTTTACATATTTGGAGACGGGTTCGACTACTTCCTATCGTATGTCCAACCTTTAATTTAAAAATAACTTCAATCAAGGAGAATTGCCGTTATGATGTTTGGGCCGGCAAAATAATTCGAGTCTGGCCCCTTTTTTCTTTCGAAATACCGAAAAACTTCTGAACGGGTACTTAATAAAAATTGGAAACGAGAAAATAAGGTGCGCTCACCGCACTCTGTGCATATTTACTTGATGATGTTTCTTCAAATACTTTGCAAACATCAAAGAATAACGGCCATCAGCTTTCGCAAAATGTTTTAAACTTTCTTTTTCTGTTTCGCTCATTTTTCGGCCGTCTTGGATCATCAACTTTTGAATAGTTATCAGTTTTTCGGTGAAAATTTGCAATTGTTTCATACGCAAATAATCCAGCCTTTCTGTTGATAATCGAAATTTTTTAATGGTGTTATTGCCTTTATCAGTCAGAAATGTTATTTGTTCACCCTCAAACGACAGATGTTTTTCTATTTCATCGTCTGTATCTTCGCATGGATTTAATACATCGTTTACAGATAGGTTTCGATTTGGAATTTTATCATTGCAATTGTCACACGATAAGAATAAATTTGTCCATTTGAAAGCAAGGTATTTATTTTCTGATACTTCTATAAAATGATCAATTTCCTTCCGGTTTCCTTTTAGCAAGCCTTCACAATAATAGCACTTATTATGGCTCATTGTGAACAAAATGGCTTTGATTTCTTGATGTCCGTATTTAGAATTATCGGGTCGTTTTTTGCCACTGGCAATAAATTTTTTGGTCCACTCATTTTTCTTTTGAACAAGTATCTTGGGTTCCGAAAACCTTTTTATATGTCTCATATCATATTATTCTGAAGTGATTTCGCCAAGAATATTGTCAATATTCAAAAAATTAAAATACTGAGGGTTAATCTCTTTTAATTCTTTCTCTATTTTGGTTTTTTGCACATCGTCTTTCGTATTGATGGCTTTTTTCCTTTTTTGGAGTAATTCGGTTATGTTTTGGTTGAATGGGTGAGTCGCACCAAACAAGGGTGATAATAATATTTCTTCAACGGGTTTATTTGAATAAATATCTGTTTCATCAGTCATTTCAGCGTGATCACTTTTTGAATGGCAGACAAAAATTTTGGCATTCTCAACTGATGAAACAATAAACGGCGAATGAGTCGTGACAATGAGTTGCAAATTAGGGAATATTTCCTGAATGGATTGTATAAATGTTTTTTGCCATTTTGGATGCAAGTGATTTTCGGCCTCATCAATCAGAAGAAGTCCTTGCGTTTGACATAACTCTTCGATGGGATATTTGTTTAGGATATGTATTGAATACATTTTTCCTAATAATGAAACCATACGCTGTATTAAATAGAGATTTCCACTGCTTAATTTTTCCAGTGAAATTTCTTGTCCGGTTTGTGATACGATGGTTTCTAATGTCGTTCTGGCAACATATTTAAACTCACCGTCAATCAAGCTTAATTTGATTATCCTTTTTAGAATTTCAAAAAGGCGAACACCTAATTCTCTTTCGGCATTATTATCGCA
>JAYQWI020000966.1:0-1960 GCA_035871815.2 Candidatus Parabeggiatoa communis | reverse complement strand
TCCTCTGATTTGGAGTGCAAGCTTTAGCTTGCCCGCAGATGCTGGTTTAAATGAAACCGAAAATCTGCAATTTATTTTCCGTGCCGAAGATGATTTAGGCAACGTAGGCAACCAAATAACGACTAATAACCAAGTCAAAATTTATCAAGGCGATTTACCACCGCTAGATATTCCGGTTGGCTTAGTCGGGATTGCCCTGCCCGGCGGGCGTGTTCATTTA
This sequence comes from Candidatus Parabeggiatoa communis, assembly GCA_035871815.2. Classification (GTDB taxonomy): domain Bacteria; phylum Pseudomonadota; class Gammaproteobacteria; order Beggiatoales; family Beggiatoaceae; genus Parabeggiatoa; species Parabeggiatoa communis. The sequence continues at coordinate 1,740 of JAYQWI020000966.1, read as the reverse complement.
AGTTGGGAAGCCGTTGAAAATGCAGCAGATTATCGAATTTTCCGGAAAGCCCCAGGAGAAAGTGATTTATCAGCCTATCAACGCAGTGGAGGTGCTTTAGAGTTTACGGATATCACCACCCTAGATGGCTTATACCACTATGCCGTTGCCAGTGTTCGCACCGCCAATACTCAAGAAGCGATCAGCGATTATGGCAAGATCGTCGAAGTCACGGCAGATTCCGTCGCGCCTGACGCACCAACCGATTTTCAACTGACACTGGTGGGTGCCGGTATTCGGGCAACCTGGGAGGCCCCCGCTGGCAATGAAGCACTGACTTATCGCTTATCTCGTGCTGAGAATGAAACAGATTCATCAAGTTTGACAGTCATCAAAACGGGCATAACAGAACTGACTGCCATAGATAACGCGCCTTCCGAAACACAACACTATTATACCGTCGTTGCCATAGATGCTGCTGGCAATGAATTCCCCAATGAATTCCCCTTTTATCATTTTGAGTATTTGAATTTTGACTTGTTACCCGTAACCAGTTTGGAAGTGGTTCAAGAAGAGGAAAAAATGCCAATAGTCAGTTGGCATCATGGCGCTTCCAATCTGGCCGGTTTTGATCTCTATCTGGGCCCAGAAGCAGAGCGTTTTAAAATCAACACAACCCCGTTAGCAGACAAGACTTATATTGATAAAGGCTACAACCAGCAAGAACGTCTTTATACTGTTGTTGCGATAGATCAGAATGGAGTAGAGAGTCTTGGACGCACGGTGGTTTTACCGGCATTAGAATTTGAATTACACAATACCCTCCCCATTCGGCGTTCACAATTTAATACGCTTATTTATCAAGTTAAGAATCAATCGGCACGGCCTATCACCGGGCTCTCCATTCAAGCACAACTGGAGAAGATCGGCCGTCATTCAGACACTTTTACGCTAAGCGCAGGTGAGACAAAAGAAGTGCCCGTTGTTGTGGAGGGCTATGCAAAATTGGCAGATCTCAGCTCGCTTGTCACAACCCTAGCCATCCAGCCTGACACTGGCGAAATCACCCGCATCATACGCAAACAAAATGTAGAAGTCAGCGATGGCGGCTTAGTCATTGACCTACAATCTAAAGAAATGATGCGTGGCAAGAAAGGTCAAGTCAAGTTCGGCCTAGAAAATACCAGTGCGGTGGCCATTGAAGTCGTCGTGGCAACGGCTGCCGGTCAAGCAAACTCGGATGAAATCAAGTTTATCTTGCGAAATAAAGACGACAATGAACTCAATGTTCAAGCATTTAAGCAAGTGTTGGGCGAATACCTTGTCACCCTCTCCAATGGCAAAACCGTGGCACGGATTCCAGCCGGTGAACGTTTTGAATCGGCCTGGATAGAGCTGTCAGTGCCCGCCTCCGCACCTTCTGAAGTCAAACTACAATTAAAAATTGATAAAATTCATTATCATCTAGGCAGAGAAGACAGTCTCAAGATTGAAGATATTGAAAACAGTCAACGACTCGTACTACTTGACACCGCCTATTATGGTAAAATCACCGATATCTGCCCAGAAACGTCTTATGGTGATGAACCCATCATAATTACGGGCATGGCGGTAGAACGGGCCACATCCAAGCCCATGCGCTTCGTACCGCTACAAGTGGTTATTACGCTTCGGGGATTTGAGCGCAGTTATCAAGTTTATACCGATAAAGACGGTGCGTTTTCCCACACATTTACACCTTTATCAAAAGAATCAGGCACT
>JAYQWI020000965.1:0-2165 GCA_035871815.2 Candidatus Parabeggiatoa communis | reverse complement strand
CTGTTTGAAAAAGAAGGCCGTGACAAGCAAGCCCTTTATCATTACCGACAAATGCTCAATTCGTCTTCTGAGCAATACCAGATTCAAGCTTGGATGAGCATAGGTGATCTGTATTATCAACAACGGCAATGGCCTTTAAGCTTGGAAGCCTATTTGTATGCGTGTACTCGCAATCACCGCGCTCGTGCTCGTGTGAACGAATTAATGCACGAAAACCGTTATCGCACTGTAGAAGAGAATGAAGTGATGAAACGCGAGAGTTTAGCCGTGCTTTATGACAAATCGCGTTTACGGAAACTCTTTGAATTAGCCACGCAGTGTCAACGCAAATTCAAACCAGTCGCGACAAGCAAAGCTTACCTGTTTGAAACGATAACCGTGTTTCGCAATCTGCGGTTTAAAACGGGCCAATCGAATTTAGGTTTAGTGACAGAAGAGCAATTGGAAGAAATCAGCCTGACTTTGATTAACCAGTCAGCCAATAAAACGATCCATATCAAGGGACATGCCGACAGCCAACCTTGGGGAGGGAGAAAACAAAAAGAGAGTCAACGCCTGAATCAACAATTATCACTGAAACGGGCAGTAGCGGTTAAAACCGCATTCGTACAACGAGGTGTTTCCAAAAACCGTATTAAAATCAAAGGGTATGGTGAAAATCGTCCACTGGTTAAAGGCCAAAATGAAGCCGCTTGGGCCAAAAACAGACGAGTAGAAATTGAATTGAATGATTAAGGAATCGTCACAAAATAAATTGGACATTTATTGTTCAGAAAAATAATTTCATCTGGGCGAACACGCAGGTTCGCCCCTACGAGCCTATATGTTGTAGGGGCGAACCTGCGTGTTCGCCCTTTAGTAACTCATTGTTATTTTATGGACAGAATAAAAACGGGAACAATTTGAAATAGCCTATGGAACCTCCTTTTCACCACCCCAGCCCCATGCTTTGATAAAATCAATCTGTTCCCTTTTTTCCTTTAGCCACCGACTCTAACCACGTCATCGGGCGGATTGTTATGTTCAATCCCGTCAGAGTTTTCGCGGGGTTGCACAGACTCATGTACGGCATCGCCTGGGAGCAGTTTTCGAAGCGGATCCAATTGGGGATCGCGGTTCTTTGAGATAGGGGCATCCGCATTAGAGCATTTTTCGTATTCCCCGATTTTCAATTCATCGATAGGTAGGCCCTCTTCCCTCGCACGCCGACACATCCAACAGAGAGCAATGCTTGATAGGCCAACGCTTAACCCTCCACCAACATCGGAATGAACCCCACGAAACCAAAGCTCTTGAAGCCTTCCAGCTGTGGATAGCCCCTTTGATGCAGATTGCACTCGCGTCAGTGGAAAATTTTGCCTCCTTTCGTCGAGTGCCATGGCATGGTAACACTTCTTCACGTTGTCTGGCAGTGTTAGTCTCCAACCAATGTTAATCTTGTTGCCAGGAATGCCGAAGGAAGCAACGACATCCCAAAGACCAAGAAAACGGATATCGGCCCCGTTTCTTTCCGTCTGAATCTGGTTAGCGAAATGGAGTGCCAGAGCAGCGCCACGACTGAATCCAATAATGTCGATGACAGCGTCACCTGCTGCTAAATTATGATCAAGTGCTTCCATAGCTTCTTTGATCCGAACCCTTCCACCAGCGCCCATCACACCACCCAAGATTTTGCCGATGAATCCATTTCGGGTTCCAATGCCTTCAAGGTAGAAATTCTTTTGAGTATAGGCATCACGGAACTTGATGACATTCGTATTCTTCCCCTCATCGCCTTCTTCTTCGTTCCAAGTACCATCAAAAGCATAAAGAGCCATTTTTTTACCTCTATCAATGCAATGAATTAAAATAAAAATAAGTCGTCATTTTAGCATATAAACGGATAATTTTTGAAAAGTATTGAAACTGTTGGGTGCGATTAAAAGTGCGGGGGAGATCATCAAAAATAAATTTTGGACTTCAAAAAACCCAGTGTTGGAGTCCAAAATTTATTTTGGATAACTTTTTATGACTTGATTTTGTTTTACCCCCGCACTTTTAATCACACCCGAAACTGTTCAACTTAGGCATCTCCAAAAAATAAATTATCGTGCGTTCTATCAAAATAAAATAACAGATAAGTACTGAACCATAAATTTTCAGGTATTTAAAAAAATTTTAAAAAA
>JAYQWI020000964.1:0-1839 GCA_035871815.2 Candidatus Parabeggiatoa communis | reverse complement strand
AGAACAACACTTGTCTTTGTCTGATGGTGATAAATCTTTGATTGATATGCCTTTATCCGTTTTATTTGGCAAACCGCCCAAGATGCGCCGTGAAATCCGTTCTCCGTTATCAGTGAACAGTGATCAGTTATCAGAGAAGGGGGAAATGCCTTTGCGTTTTCTTTTTGCTAAAGGGATTTCAATAGAAGAGGCAGCTTTACGGGTTTTACATTTACCCACTGTGGCGAACAAAAGTTTTTTAATCACTATCGGTGATCGCAGCGTTGGGGGTTTGGTGGTGCGTGATCAAATGGTAGGCCCTTGGCAAGTGCCTGTAGCGGATTGTGCTGTCACGGCAACCACTTTTGGTAGTCTCACTGGTGAAGCGATGGCTATCGGTGAACGTACACCCTTGGCCTTACTGAATGCGCCTGCCTCTGGCCGCATGGCGATTGGTGAAGCCCTCACGAATATTGCGGCCGCCGCTATAGATGATATCAGCGATATTGTACTCTCAGCGAATTGGATGGCGGCGGCCGGGCAACCGGGTGAAGATGCGGCTTTGTTTGAAACGGTTAAAGCAGTGGGCATGACATTTTGTCCAGCACTGGGTATCAACATCCCCGTTGGCAAAGATTCGCTGTCCATGCACACACAATGGGATAATCAAGCCGTCACCGCGCCTTTGTCATTAATCGTTTCGGCCTTTGCACGGGTTTCAGATAATCAAAGTCATCTCACACCACAGATCAGAGGGGGAGACAGTGTCTTATTATTAATAGATTTAGGAAAGGGGCATAATCGTTTAGGGGGTTCAGCCTTAGCACAGGTTTATAACGCACTTGGCGAAACCGCGCCCGATGTGGATAACCCAAAGGATGTTAAAGACTTTTTTCACCTCATCCAAGCTTTAAGCCAACAAGGCAAAATTCTAGCTTACCATGATCGCTCCGATGGCGGATTATTTGTCACGCTGTGTGAAATGGCTTTTGCTGGACATTGCGGTGTTGACATTCATCTTGATGTTTTGGGCACTGAAGACAGTTTAGCCACATTGTTTAATGAAGAATTAGGGGCCGTGATCGAAATCAAACAAGGTGATTTGGCAGAGGTACACAATGCATTTTCACAACACACTGATTTGAGTGAGCATGTTCATAGACTGGGTAGCACCAATAACAGCGACACGATCACGCTCTATCAAGATGACACCGTGATTTTCAGTTTACCGCGTCATACCCTTCAACGTGCTTGGAGCGAAACGAGTTATCAGATGCAGCGTCTGCGTGATAATCCCGATTGTGCCCAACAAGAATATGATGCCTTGTTGAATCTAAACGATCCCGGTTTATCAGTGCATTGCACTTTTGAATTAGCGCCTTTCGACACTTTCAATACAGGAGAGTTAGAGAGTATTTCAAAATACAAAACTCAAAAGTCGATAATCAAACCAAGGATCGCCATTCTCCGTGAACAAGGCGTGAATGGACAATTAGAAATGGCGGCCGCTTTTGAACGGGCCGGCTTCACTTGTATCGATGTGCATACCAGTGATATTTTAACAGGGCGTATCACCTTAGCGGATTTTCAAGGGTTAGCCGCCTGCGGCGGATTTTCTTACGGCGACGTATTAGGTGCTGGTGGCGGCTGGGCTAAATCTATCTTATATAACGCGCGCGCTTATAATGAATTTTCAGCCTTTTTCCACAGAGACGATACTTTTGCATTAGGCGTGTGCAATGGTTGTCAAATGATGGCACAATTACATGACTTAATACCCGGCGCAGAACACTGGCCCACTTTTGTGCGTAATCAATCAGAACAGTTTGAAGCCCGATTAGTGATGGTAGAAGTCACTGA
>JAYQWI020000963.1:0-3808 GCA_035871815.2 Candidatus Parabeggiatoa communis | reverse complement strand
TTTCAAGCCCTATATCATTTTGCAAACAGTCGCCAAATACACTTATCGACACACGGCGAGTTTTATGAACACAGCCCAATCAAGAGTTATTTAAGTCTCGGAAAAGGGCATCGTTTACCGTTATGGACATTAAACGCCATTCAAACCCCAGCGAATTTAGGCCTGCTTTCCGCCGGTGAATCGAATCTAACCGGCCAAAACACCGAGGGTTTATTAACACCAATAGGGATAGGGCCAACGATATTAGCCGCCGGAGCCCGAACGGTAATCGGCACATTATGGGCTTATAACGGCGTAGCCGCCTTATGTTTTAGTTATCACTTTTACCAAATAGCCGATAAAAACCCCGAATTACCTTGGCATCACATCGCCGCACAAGCGCGACAGCAATTACGACAGATGAGCATTGTAGAATTAGATGAATTGCAAAAATGCTTATTAGAGAAATTGGGTGAAGATGTATGTGATGATCAAATAGAGAGCCGATACCATAACGCGAAACGTTCTGAATCAAAACAACCGTTTAAAGCACTTTATTATTGGGGTGGGTTTATCGTTGCTGGGGAGGTGAGGCGGGGAAGCGGGAGGAGTTGAGTGCTTTATTAGGCACAACCACTTCATCGAAAACCGCTTGTGGTACTTTATAGCGTTTCCCGATTGAATGAAGTACAAATTTGATTTTAGTCCAAAATTTATTTTGCAGCCTTCTTGATTGGAGTGCAAAATTTATTTTGCAGCCTTCTTGATTGGAGTGCAAAATTTATTTTGCGGCCTTCTTGATTGGAGTGCAAAATTTATTTTGCGGCCTTCTTGATTGGAGTGCAAAATTTATTTTGCGGTTCGATTTTCTTAATATAACTGTACGTCATGAGATCGGGAAACGCTATAACTTCATTAAATAATTCCTTCAATACCCATAAACTACCACAAGTTGCTAACGCAACTAACGCTGAACTATCCGCTACAATGATCATTAATTATTTCCTTTAAATCTTGTAGTTCTATTTCAATTTCTTCTGGAGAATCGTTTATGAGCGGGATTTTATGTTGTTTACAAGCAGCCATAAAGGTATAAATATCCACGCCGGCAAATTCACAAGCGGCTCCCCTTGATAATTGTTGGTATTGGTACATGAATAATGCCGTACAAAGTTTAAGTTTGTTAGCCATTAGTTGGGCATTGTGATGAACGACATAAGATTCTGGAATATCGACGGTTATTTGCATAATTTTCTCTTTGAAAACAAATTTGGCTTGGGTAAAATGATAACATGATTAAATGGCGAGATTTAAAAAGACAACAAGATAAGAAGGGATGCAACTCGCTTTCATCGTTATAACATAAGTCGAAATGAGAGAAGTTCAAAGATTGAGGCGATGTTTCGAGGCGATGGCTGAGACGCGAAGCATCGCGTCTCTACTGATCAGAAAAAAAAATTAAACCCTTTTTTAAACAAAGGGATAAAAAAATCATTCACAAGAATATGCACAGCCATAAAAAAAATCACGATGACGATAGTACAACCGATTGCGATTCTATTTATAGCCTTCTTTTTATAAACGGATTGTTTTTCCATTTGAACTGATTTATCACTCATTGATTATTGATCAGTGAGCATTGATTTATAAGCATCTTCAGAAACCGCATTCCATGCCGCATCATCCGCTTGAAATTGTTTATAAGCCTCGTATATCCGCTTAAACTCGGCATTTTTATTCGCTTCTTCGTCCAACGTCTCAACCGTTAACCGTTTCAATTCCTTGAGTACCTCTGGCGGAAAGGGCAACACATTCACATGATGTTCTTGTTTGAGTTCTCGCAACGCTTTAATATTGAACGCTTCAAATTCAGAATAAATGCGTTGATTGATAGCATAAGAAGCCACTTCCACTATTTTTTGCAAATCGGCTGGTAATTCGGCAAAAGCTTGACTATTAACAATGAATTCCAGTGTTGTACCGGGTTCATGCCAACCGGGATAATAATAATACTTTGCTACCCGATATAAACCTAAACGTTTATCATGAAAAGGCCCAGCCCATTCCGTCGCATCCAGTCTGCCCCGTTCTAGTGCGCTATACACTTCCGAACCGGGTAACAATTCAGCGGTACCACCGGCCTTAGCCAGCACTTTACCACCTAAACCGGGGATACGCATTTTCAAACCTTTGAAGTCATTAATGCTTTCTATTTTCTTGTTAAACCAACCGCCCATTTGTACACCGCTATTGCCAGCAGGAAAGGGCATCACATTAAAAGGCTTATACAATTCGCGCCACAATTCAAGGCCACCACCACTATAAAGCCACGCATTCATCCCCTTCGCTTTCATACCAAAAGGCACCGTACTCATAAATTGAGCCGCCGGCACATCTCCCGCCCAATAATAAGCCGCACCATGTCCCATTTGCACTATGCCTTGAGAAACCGCATGAAAAGTTTCCAAAGGCGGTATCAATTCCCCCCCCGCATAAACTTTCACCTTGATTCGTCCAGCACTCATCGTTTCAATTTCTTCAGCCATTTTTTCCACATTATCCTGAAAAATGGGGAAATTCGGCGGCCAAGTGGTGACCATTTTCCAATGAAAAGTTTTAGCTGGTGTGACGGGGGTGGTTTCAGAAGCCGGCAGCCAGGGGGTGACCATTTTCAAATGAAAAGTTGGGGTGACGGGGGTGGTTTCAGAAGCAGGATTTTGGGAAGAGGGCAGTTTATAGCCGATAATAAAAGCGAGGGCACATAACAGAATGATGCCTAGTATTGAATAGATTTTCATAATGATTTAGTCATGATAAGCTTAGAAAAGATAGAAGGCTGATGGCCGACTGATTAACGCAAATCAAAAAAATCAGCGTTTTTATTTGTCAAAATAAAAGCCCCTAATCGTGAGAATGAACGATATAGGGGCTAACACAATCAGCAGATTAACATTAGACTTGTCCGTCAATAAATTTTGGGCTAATAAAAACAATTAAATTCACAAAACCACAAAACCCTTATTTTCGGACAACTCTATTAAAACAAGGTTATTTTTCGCCCATGAAGGCTCCAAATAAGTGCAATAAGCTAATGAACAAATTATAAATCGTGACATACAACGTCACCGTAGCCATGATGTAATTGGTTTCATGCCCATGCACCATCTCGCTGGTTTGATAAAGAATCAGGCCAGACATCAACAGCACAAACATGGCTGACACGGCTAAAGACAAACCGGGCAATTGAAAAATAATGGCACCGATACCAGCCAAGAAGGCAATCAAAATGCCGGCAACCAGGAAGCCGCCCATGAAGCTGAAATCCTTACGGCTGGTTAAGGCATAACCCGACAAGCCTAAGAAAATAAAAGCGGTTGAACCGAAGGCCATCATGATTAACTCAGAACCATTACTGAAGATCGTCAGATAGGCGCTAAGCACGGGCCCCAAAGTTAAGCCCATGAATCCCGTCAAGGCAAAAACAGAAACCAAACCCCAGATACTGTTTTGAAGATACGATGTCAGAAAGAACAGGCCAAAGAAACCAACCAAAACGAGGGCCCAATGCAATGGTGGCATCTCCGTCACTATAGCAATACCGGCCGTAAAGGCCGTAAAAAACAACGTCATGGACAACAACGTATAAGTATTGCGAATCAGCTTATTCGCTTGGGCCGTTGACAGCGGTTGTTGCTCAAACACCTCATCGCCAGTGGCTGCGCCACCAAAAGGCATACTGGAAACATTTTGAGTACCCCCTTGATTCGTATTCCGGGCCGTGTTCTTATTTACCTTATCAAATAAACTCATAAAGCACCTCGCAAGTGTA
>JAYQWI020000962.1:0-4448 GCA_035871815.2 Candidatus Parabeggiatoa communis | reverse complement strand
GGCCTGAAATCTCAAAAAGGCGATAAAGGCCAGACGCAGTTTGTCTATCGTGTTGATATTCCAAAGAAAGACGAAACGGTATTTGGCATGGCCGTATTCGGTGAAAGTGAGGGTGCTGACACAAATGTGATGACAAGGCTTAACGAGTCTACAGGCAAACCAGAACACACCGCCTATATGCCTTATGAAATACTGTGTTCTGGCACTAAAGCATTGATGTTACATAGCAAATTCCGTATTGCTATCAGCTTTCCCGAACTGAAAATGTGGCCATTTATGATGATTCGTGGTGCGCCTGATGGTATTAAAGAAGCCGCAAAAGCGGCAGCGCAATATATCAATTGATTCTGAAAAGCGGGGTGGGCATGATTTTGATCATGCCCATTTAAGATCAAAAATGAATGTTTGTCCCAAAAAATAGCGTTTATGAGCAATCTGACGTAATGCTAACATCAGAACATTATGCCGTTAATAGGAACAATAATTTAAACTAAATAGGTCAATAAGGAATGGTAATTCCTAAAAAATAAAAATTCTGATGATCTGAACGCATAAAAATTTAATCGCTAACTAATCTATATAGCCAAGCCTGTACCTGAATGATGCTAAACATAGGTTTTGAAGGCGTATAAACTTGAGGCCATTTTCAATAGGCAGGCTATATTTAATGATTAATAAAAACAAGACGTTATTTAATTTTTTGCGAAAGTACACGCGATTCACAATTCACAATTCACAATTTTTCACCTGTGTCGATGACAATCCGCACTTGACACATCATGTTATATCAGATAAATTCACACTGAGTTTAACAAAATGGGCTGGAACAACTAACCCCATCAATATCCAATAAACCACTGATGGTTTGTTTGGCTAATATTATTAACACACACTTAACGGAGGATTTTTAAGCGTGACATTAAGATTATCCAACGCTTTATTTTTATTGTTGTTTTTAGGTGCCGCTTGGGTTCAAGCTGATGATGTGAAATACAAACCTTACGTTTTGGCAAGCACAGCCAAGGCTGACGTGAAAGCCAACTTGCAAGCGCAAGGTTTTGAAATCGTTGGTGAATATAAACCTGACGATGATGCCAATGCCAAGGTGATTGTAGTCACTAGCGAGACGTTGAAAAAGACAGCCACCCAATCCACTAACGGTGGTTTTGGTGCCGCCATGCGCGTGGCTATCACAGGCGATCAGGTGTCTTACACCAATCCGCCTTACTGGGCCAATGCGTATCGGATGGCGACAGGGCTCAGTGACGTTGCAACGGCTCTAGAAAAAGCCTTGGGCAACAAGGGAGAATTTGGTTCTGAAGACGGTATGAACTCAGATGAACTACGTAAATACCACTACGCACCGTTTATGCCCTATTTCGATAAGCCGGTTAAGTTAGCAACATACGATAAGTATGAGGACTGTGTTAAGACGGTTGAGGCGGGCCTGAAATCTAAAGAAGGCGATAAAGGCCAGACGCAGTTTGTCTATAGTGTTGCTCTTCCCGATAAAGACGAAACCGTGTTTGGTATGGGGGTATTGGGCTCCGAAAATAAGGGTGCTGACAAAACGGTTATGACAACCCTTAAGGAGTATACCAAGAAACCGGAACATACGGCCTATATGCCTTATGACGTTTTATGTGCTGGCACCAATGCCTATATGTTACCTGGCAAATTCCGCATTGCTATCAGCTTTCCTGATCTGAGTTATTGGCAATTTAAAAATATTGTTGGTGCGCCAAAAGGTATTAAAAAGGCGGCCAAAGCTGCTGTCAAATAATCAAGCCTGAAAAACCAAATTGGGTGGGCATGATTTTTATCATGCCCATTAATTATTTCAAAGCAAACTTGAAATGGGTGCTGATAATAGTGACGTTGTTTGAACTAAATCGTTTTGTCGTGTATGAACTTCTTTCATCAAATCCAAATCGTACCCATTATTAGTGTTTTGGATTGATACACTAAGGAGCTGTAAATTGATCACTATAGACTTAGAACCAAAATTAGAACAAAGTGTACAGCAGACAGCATCAATTCTTGGTATGACTTTATCTGAATTAATTCATGAAAGTCTATCAGAATATCTTGGTAAATTATCTAAACCGAACCCTTGGGAACTTGGCAAAAATTATTTTGGCAAATATTCAAGTGGACAAGGTAATTTGGCAGCCAATAGAAAACAACTCTTGAAATCAAAAATTAGAGCTAAAAGACAATGAAGAAAATTCTCATTGATTCGGGCCCTCTTATTGCTCTTTTTGATGCTTCAGATAAATATCATAAAGGTGCCATAGAATTCATTAAAAATAACAGGTTGCCTTTAGTAACGACGCTAGCATCAATAACAGAAACTCTACATTTATTAGATTTTAATCACAATGCTCAACTTGATTTTTTAGAATGGATAAAAAATGGGGCTGTGGAAATACATAACATTGAAAAATCGGACTTTGAGAGAATTAAACAATTAACAGAGAAATATCTTGATTTACCGATGGATTTTGCAGATTCATGCTTAGTTTTTTTAGCTGAAAAACTTAATATCAATACGATTGTAACAATAGATAGCGATTTCACGATCTATAGAATCAAAGGAAAAAAGAAGTTCAAAGTCATCCTATTATGATGTCAAGATGTGCAAAGTATTGCTTACGAATAAATGGCTATGCACTCAAGTTGAGGGAGTTGTCTGAAAATGCGAATTTTTGCTTGACTCAACAATGGGCAGAAATAGTGAATAATCAATTACCACCCCATTCTGCATCAAACCGTTTGGGTATTGGTATTGTCAAAACGCCTTTCTATGCACACCTTTAATTAATTAACTAAATCCCTACCCCCTAAAACGGCACTGGAGTCGTTGAGTGGGAATTAAAAATACCCTTTTTTCTCATTCCCACAATTTATACCTCTCTATTCCCCCCTCTTTTTCCCGTTATCCGTTATCCGTTTTAGTACAACGAATTACGTTAATAAACTAATTTAAATCGAAGGACTAATTCGCTTATCCATTGTGTTGTTGTACTAGGCAAGGATTCCAACAACAAGCACCTTTGTCACCCGATATAAAAGTTTAAATTGTGCCCGCGTGCAGTTATATATTACTTTTCCAAACTCTGACAACTTTCAAAAACTTTGTTAATATCAAAAACATCAGCATCTTGATAACTGATAACTGATAACTGATAACTGATAACTGATAACTGATAACTGATAACTGATAACTGATAACTGATAACTGATAACTGATAACTGATAACTGATAACTGAAATATTATGGGATTTAAATGTGGAATTGTCGGCCTACCCAATGTAGGCAAATCGACTTTATTTAATGCGCTCACCAATGCTGAAATACAGGCTGAAAATTACCCCTTTTGCACTATTGATCCGAATATTGGGATCGTCGCCATGCCGGATGCCCGTTTAGACGTATTAGCCCATCTCGTCAAACCACAAAAAGTGATTCCAACCACGATGGAATTTGTCGATATTGCCGGTTTAGTTGCCGGTGCCTCTAAAGGCGAAGGTTTGGGCAATAAATTTTTAGCCAATATCCGTGAAACGCAAGCCATTGCTCATGTCGTGCGTTGTTTTAAAGATGATGATGTCATTCATGTTGCCGGCAAAATCGATCCCGTGTTTGATATTGAAGTCATTAACACTGAATTGGCATTGGCCGATTTAGACACCGTTGATCGGGCTTTGCAAAAGGCCATTAAAAATGTCAGAAGCGGCAAAAAAGAGGCTGTGGCACAGCAGCAGTTATTTGAAAACGTTTCAGCCCATCTTGACACCGGGCAACCTATCCGCGCCTTGACACTCAGCGAACAAGAACAGCTTTTACTACGAGACTTGCATCTACTCACCGCTAAACCCACACTGTATCTTGCCAATGTTGCCGAAGACGGTTTTGAAAACAATCCTTATTTGGATCAAGTGCGTGAAGTGGCCGAGCGTGAAGAGGCAGAACTCGTGCCCGTTTGTGCCGCGACAGAAGCTGAATTGATTACTTTAGAAACGGAAGAAAGACAAGAATTTTTGAACGAAATGGGCCTCACCGAACCCGGCTTAAATCGCGTCATTCATGCCGGTTATCGTTTATTAGGCTTACAAACCTTTTTTACCGCCGGCCCCAAAGAAGTCCGTGCTTGGACAGTTCGCATGGGTAGCAGCGCGCCAAAGGCCGCCGCTGTCATTCACACCGATTTTGAAAAAGGCTTTATTCGGGCCGAAGTCATTGCCTACGATGATTTTATCGCCTATAAAGGCGAACAAGGTGCAAAAGAAGCCGGTAAATGGCGCTTAGAAGGTAAAGAGTATATTGTGCAAGACGGCGATGTCATGCACTTTCGGTTTAATGTTTAAATAAACTTGATGATGGCCCGTTTTTTCCATTTCGTTCTATAACGACAAGGATTGTTTAATTGATGCGGATATAACGA
>JAYQWI020000961.1:0-3875 GCA_035871815.2 Candidatus Parabeggiatoa communis | reverse complement strand
TGGCCTTTTTAAACAAAAACACATCCCCGCTTTTTGGATATTGCAATTGCACAAAACCCAGCGTTTAGTTGGCTTGCGGCTTTTATCCAAAAGCCAAAAAACGAGATGCGTCAATTTCATAAAAAGCCCGTTTTTCGACAGCCTAGTATCAATCTGCATTGCAGATACACAATATGGAAGAACTTAAACCTTTTGATTCATCCGTGAGTTTTCACGACTGGATTGCTTTGAGAACGCATTATTCTGAATCAACCTCTGGCTGGGTCAATATGATATTAGCCCAAACGGATGAGAATGAAGAAGAGGCATTAGAGTTATTCTTTAAATATCTTTCTGAATATGAGACGAGGAAAGAAAGAATCCTTTATGAACTCTCATTGCCTAAGCAGAATACACCCAAGGTTTGGAAAAAAACGGTGGAAGGTTATGAAATGGTTGAGGTGTTTTGTTACTTGTCACCGGCAACAGTACAAATCATAAAGTACACGACGGATCCGGGTGTCTTTATTCGATATAAAGATTCTTTGGGTAAAACCATAGAAATAGAAAACTATCATTCTAGCCTTCAAAAAGCATTGTATTGGGAAACAATGGAATTCAAGGTATCTCAAGAAGATTGGGTTAAATTTTGATTTTTGATTTGAAAGGCTTTATTTTATTGAACTGTTGAACTATTGAACTTTGGAAAAAATGACATAAATTGTTAGTTCATAAAAAACGCTATGTTTTTGATAATTGACGTAAGCGGTAGACAGTCAAAAAACAATATTTTTAACTTGGCAATGTCACATTTAAGTTTAGGGTGGGTAGGCGCTTCGCTGTAGCCCACCGAACGTCCTTAAAAAGGTATTGATAACATGCCCATAACAAAATTATGTAAGGTGTTGGCACAATGGGAGGATAAGGGTGGTGATCTTGCAAACGAACTGTACGAACTAGGAAACTATCCCATAGAGAAGCATAAAGACGCTAAAGCGATATGCCGTACTCTGGCTAACCCTCGGCTGTCCGAGCCAAAAGGAAAAGATATCATCACTTCCCCGCTACATGCTATAGTGGGGCTTTTCCAAAATATTAAGAGCAGAGAAGGATTTGAAGAACTTTGTACAAATGGGCTTCCTCACCTGCGGCGATTCTTGGAGCAAGGCTTAGAACACGCCTCCCACGATAACGATGATCTGTTGTTTATACTCAAAATTCTTGCAATGTATGGGCAAAAGGAAGACGTTGACTTAATTATTAAGGCTGCTCGGAAACCACTGATGCAAGAGGGTTACTTGTGGTCCGTTATTTTAGGACAAGTTGATCACGAACACGTTGGGCACAAGTCTCTTTGCGATGGTTTGAGAGAACCTCTCCCAGATGGATTTATTGCGATGAGCTATTTGGATTTTGCCAATTCGCTCGCCATAAATGGCCACCTTGACAAACACCCTTTCGATTCTGATCAAGGGTATGCCAGACTGGAACACTGGCTAAGCGATCCTGATGAAAAACACTATGCCCTCAGTGCGACTACTGCTCTCCCATTCATACAAGAGCATAAAAGACAAAGGCTCCTACAAATTGCAGCCGAGCATCCTGACGTTGCCGTTCAAATGGAAGCCGCATGGGCTATGGCGAAAACGGGTCTATCTGAGGGAAGACGATATCTAAGCAATTGGTGTTTGGAAGCAAACTATAGCCAAAAAGCATGTCTCTATCTTGAAGAACTGGGAATAGACATTCCAGCCAAGTGTCAAGAGCCTGATTTCCAAGCGATGGCAGAAATGTGCAATTGGTTGGCTCATCCCAATGAGTGCGGGTATCCGCCTGACAAGATTGAACTTTATGAGAAGCGCTTTTTGTACTGGCCGCCGACAGAAGATAAGCGTCCGGTATGGCTTTTTAAATATACCTATAATTCATCAGGCGATAAAAACGAGCCAGACATCGGTATCGCTATGATAGGTTCGGTCACTTTTGCGCTCTTTGGTGAAGCAACTCAATCTCTCTCACCAGAGGATGTTTATGGTCTTCACTGTTGCTGGGAACTTGAGATGAACCAAGATTCTAGGGCACCGAAAAAACGAACAGCATCTGCCGGGCGTGAGATTCTTTGCAAGTACAATGAAGGCTTCAAATAGTGGCACAAGAGCTGTACCTAAACGCTATTCCGCTTCTTTCCGTAAATGCTTCTAAAATTATCATTCTGTGCCAAACCTTCGATGTTTGCCTTGAGCTTTACTGTTTTTACCAATGATCAGCGAAGTAAAAAACGAATGGAACAAAAATATAAATCAGGTGATCGGGTGTTGATGTTTAAACACTCAGACTGGAAAACAGATACAAAAGGGACTATTAGGGGAAAAGGGGTAGCTCGTCGAATTTATGATGGTACCGTACATTTTGACTATTGGATTGAATTTGATGAACCACAAACTGACAGGACTGATGAAGCAAATGGAATGGAAATTGAGTATAGTGGAAGTACCGTACTAGAAGAAGAGCTTTGTCCTTTGGTTGAATAAGAATTCCGGGCGAGGGTGCTGTGGCTGAATTTGGGTGTTAGACAAGCGTATAGATAATCAAAAGGTAGCCATAGCCTTCAAACCGGAATAGCCAAAAGCTTTTAAATTCTACAAGCTGTACAAATAATGGCGTAACTTTAAAAATGGTCGCATAAAATGGCATATTGGAAAAAGTATCAAACACGAGGCTCTGGGCACAATCGTTTTCACTATGTTTGCCTAGACTGTAGAAAGTCCTTCAAATTGGAAGCGCGAGCACCGTCGGAGCCGTTGCTCTCAAAATGTCCTGATTGCGGCCGTAAACTACTCAACATGGGGCCTGATTTTAAGCCACCCAAACGAGATAATAAGCACCAGTGGCGAAAGGTTGATATGCTGGCGAAATGTGGCCTGACGTTTTACGCATCTGGGTCCAGTCCAGGGCCACACAACATAAAAACGCTTGCAGACGCAAAAGGGGTTGCCCGGGAATACCGGCGCAGAGCAAATGCGGATATGACAGCCCAGAGAATATTGCGGGAAAAAAAGCCAATACATCGTTTAACCAAACAGCGCAAACGCATTGCCAGTTAACGCCATCGTTAGGGTGGTTGAGGAAATAATGTTTCTGGGTAAAAACAAACGTAGGTTTGTAGGAAAAGCGATAGAAGGCCTAGGTTGGCGCATTTTGAATAATAAAAAAGGCAAAAAATGGTGGGGTAATTTTTTGAGTGAATATCCCGATGAATTGTTAGATGAACTTAATGGCTTAAAGAGAGCGGAACGACTCACTGAGTTACAACGTTAGTTGAAAATGTTCAAATAAATTAAGTACATAGTATTACAGCTCAATTCAGGTGGTGGTGACTAACCAAATAGTTCTCTAGCATTTTATCCCCTAAATTTTGGATGAACGGGGAGTTTTCCCTTAAGGCAAAAGCACTGGTGTGACGGTGGATAGCTTAAGTCACCTTTAGGTGACTTAAGCTTTCAGACAACTGCTTTAGCTGTTGGCTCAGTATCGGTAGCTTTTCGTTAAAGTTATTTTTTTAAAATGAGGTATTGATATATGACTGAAATGAAAATGGTTTTTTCCCAAAAACTTGAGATTGATCCTGCTGAATTTATAGCGGTTTGGAATGACACCCCGGAATGTCGTGACATTGCAGAGGCGCAGTTGACTCAGCCAGCTACAACACAATTTGCTGATCCCTCTATTTTAGGTGCGGTTGTTGAGTTTGTCGCGAGTACAGGAAGCGTTCAATTTGCGACAGGTGCCATTGCAGGTGGTATTTTACATGACAGTCTTAAAGCCGGTGTTAAAATATGTCTTGCTAAAATGAAGACTAAAATCACGGCCCTTAAATATAAGAAAATCGAACAGCC
>JAYQWI020000960.1:0-4719 GCA_035871815.2 Candidatus Parabeggiatoa communis | reverse complement strand
GTTGCTAACAGGTTGCTTTCTAAAGTACCGTTAAACAAGTTTGGAAAGCTAATATAACTTACTAAATTGTAAAGGAGGATTGGGTTGTGAATACTCAATTGAAAAAATCAGCTGTGTTTCAACAACAAAGCACAATGGGAGCTTCTCTAGGAACTTCTCTTGTTTTGGATACACTTCCTGGATTTGATGATGTAAAGGTGTTTCAACAACAAGGCACAATGGGAGCTTCTCTAGGAACTTCTCTTGTTTTGGATACACTCCCGGGATTTGATGATGTAAAGGTATTTCAACAACAAGGCACAATGGGAACTTCTCTGGGAGCTTCTCTTGTTTTGGATGTACTTCCTAGTTTTGAGAATACCCGTATACCGTTACAGACTTTTTGACGGGTTATTGGAGTCAAAATCACTTGACAACAATACCTTGACAAAAAAGTAGTGCAGGAAAATAGAAATCTTCAGGCTACTTACGGATTAGGGGAATAAACAGATTTTTTGAGATGAATATTAATATTTTAAGATTAGAATCTTCATTAATTTAATTCTTTTATTCCCCAAGCCCGTTGTACTAGAATTGTGAATAGGTAATAAGTACTGAACCATAAGCCTTCGGGTATTTTGAAAATATAGACACTTTATTTTAGGTAAATTATTTATGTTATTGACAATCATGGTTGTTGGTGGAGTTTTGTATTCTGGTTTCCAGTTATATAAAACTAATGTGCCTGTCTCAAAGCAAACAATACCGGTTTCTTTAACTAAACAATCTCATATAAAATATGCTAATGCCAGTATTATCGAACAATCATCAGTCAATCACATTAATGAGGCTGTGATAAAAGTGCAGAATAAGCTAAATATGGCTCTAATATCTTTAGGCTTAATCATATTTGGTTATCTTATTTATACTCCTTTATTGTTGGTAAGCATTTTTCCTTTACTTTATATAGCCATACCCCGTTTTAAAACAGCATATATTGCTTTATTCATAGAAAAACGTTTACGTATTGATGTGGTTGATGTTATCTGTTTTACAGTAGGATTAGCAAAAGGATATTATTTCTGGGTTACGGTTGGGGCTTGTTTTTATTATTTTAGCGAAAAAATACTGGCAGAAACTGAAGATTCCTCACGCAAAAATTTAATAAATGTTTTTGACGAACAACCTCGTTTCGTTTGGATATTAGTTAATGGAATGGAAATTGAAACACCGTTTGAGCAACTCCAAGCTGACGATGTTATTGTTGTATATGCCAATGAAATTATTCCTGCTGATGGTATCATAAAGCAAGGCATTGCTTCTATTGATCAACATCGTTTGACTGGTGAAGTTCAACCAGCAGAAAAAACAATCGGCAATTCTGTTTTCGCATCAACTGTAGTGCTGTCTGGTAAACTACATATCCAAGTGGAAAAAACCGGGCAAGAAACTGTAGCAGCACAAATAGGCAAAATTCTTAGCGAAATGAGCAATTTTACTTTATCCATTCAGACACGGGGAGCAAAACTAACAGATAAGTCTACATTGCCAACTTTAGTGCTTAGTGGTGTTGCTTTACCTCTTGTTGGTTCCAATGGTGCGCTGGCCCTACTAGCTAATCATCCGGGTGCCAATTTGCGTCTATTTGCTCCCATGACTTTGCTAAAATTTTTGAAGGTAGCTTCTCAACATGGCATTTTGGTAAAAGACGGACGTTCACTAGAATTAATGAGTAAAGTTGATACCATTGTATTTGATAAAACTGGTACACTGACACTGGAACAACCTAAACTCTGCAAGATTCATTCTTATAATTTGCTTTCTGAAAACGAGTTACTAAGCTATGCTGCAACTGCAGAATATCGACAAACACATCCTGTTGCTCAAGCGATTTTAGCAGCAGCTACTGAGCAAAAATTGATCTTACAGGTACCTCAACAAGCATACTATGAAATAGGCTACGGTATCAAAGTGCAACTTCCTAACCAACTAATCTACGTTGGTAGTGACAGTTTCATGCAGATGGAAGGCATCACTGTTCCGGAAAATATCCAAGCAATACAAAAACATTGTCATGAGCTAGGTAATTCATTGATCATGGTTGCTATTGATGATAAATTTGCAGGTGCCATTGAACTGGAGGCCAGTTTACGTCCTGAAGCCCAAAAAGTGATTGAGAAATTGCAACAATGTGGCTTAGGTTTATACATCATTTCTGGCGATCAGGAAGGTCCAACCAGAAGATTGGCTGAACAACTGGGCATTCAGAACTATTTTGCCAATACCTTGCCAAAAAATAAGGCATTATTAATTGAACAAATGCAACAAGAAGGTAAAAATGTCTGCTTTGTCGGAGACGGTATTAATGATTCTATTGCACTCGGTCAAGCAAATGTATCTGTTTCTTTATCTGGTGCTTCTACCATTGCAATCGATACCGCACAAGTTGTGTTAATGGATGCCAATCTGGAACGGTTACTTGATTTGTTACATATTACTCAAGCATTAGACAAGAATATGCGAACTAATATTACAGTGTCTATTATACCCGGTATTATTGGTATTGGTAGTGTTTTTTTATTTCATTTGGGCTTTATGACTTCGGTCCTGTTGTATTTGCTTGGGCTATTTACTGGTCTTGCTAATACCATGCGTCCAATGCACCTTTCTCATAATAAATTGGAAAAAAAGGAGGCAAGCTCAGAAAAAGGGGGCAGGCTCGGATTTTAAGAGAAAAGGGGCTAGGCTCGAATTATTTTGCCGGCCCCAAACATCATAACGGCAATTTAATTGCTTGAAGCAAGCGTAGGGTGGGTAGAAGCGAAGCGGAAATCCACCATTCTATTTTTAATTTTCAATAAGGCAGTAGCGGGAAATATACCCATAGGAACCCCTATTTTTTTGTTTCTTGTCATTTTGTGTGAGTATTTTATTTAGCCGCAACTGCCTCAAAAATCACAAGTGATTACCAACAACTTGAAGAGGTAAATAGTGAAATTGAAATTACATCGATCTTTAAATATTCTAAGGGCTACAACGGCAATTTTATCTCTTTGTATTTTTTCGTTGGGTGTTGCAGCCTGTGAACTTCCGACTACAGTACGGAATGCGACTCTTGATGAGATCAAACATTTCTTTGTTGCCCAAAAGAAAGAAGTCATTACCTTTATTGGTTATTCAGGCGCAGAATACGAAGACAAAGCAGCGATGCTTGAAAAGGCATCAGGCATTCTAGACAAATTTAGTCCATCTAGGACGATTGTCAACATCGGGGCAACACCTGAAGGCATAGGAGCAGTCTACAAATTAGCGAAACACCGGGGATTTTTCACAACAGGAATCGTATCGACACAAGCAAGACAATACGATACCAAACTATCTTCCTGCGTTGACTACATTTTTTTTGTGGAAGACGCAACTTGGGGAGGATTCATACAAGGTAGTGACCAATTGTCACCGACTTCAAGGGCGATGGTTGAAAACAGCAATATCTTGTTCGGAATTGGAGGCGGTGAATTTGGAAGAGATGAGTTGATCGCTGCCAAGCGTTTAGGAAAGCAGGTTTACTTTTTTCCAGCCGATATGAACCATCAAAAGGCGCGGGAGAAGGCACAGAAAAAAGGATTACCTGTGCCAACAGATTTTGGTGGTGCGGCTGGTGAAGTATTTTAGCAAATATAGAGAACTAAAGTACAAAAACCAAACTTCGCAAAAAACTATAAAGAGAAATGCTTTGCCTGATGAGGTGATATGATAAAATTTCAAAAGGATCAAATGTCCTTAAATAGAGGAAAGAGATATGACCAAATTGTTTTTGATGATTTTTTTGGGTACATTGAGCTTGGGCCTTTCATCCGTCGCAAAAGCCGAACTTTTTGTCAATTGGGTGCCAGCTCACAAAGGACTGGATTGTTTTTCCAGTTGTGGGAAAACGAGTTTAAAATTTCCGATTCCAACTGGTGTTGATCATCAGACCAGTAAACCATCGTTTTTTATTTGTGTTACTCATCAGAGACGTGGTGGTGAGTGGCGGGGTGGCTTCAACAAATGGGATGAAAATAGTTGTGCCACTACTTTTGATGGTAAAGAATTTCTTGGTACAGACTATTATTGTCTATGTACTAACAACCCGCGGTTCCGACCCTTTGAATAACTTTCTGTAGAATTGAAGTATTTTATTTGTTTTTTTGAGATTTTCGTTAAGTGGGCCAAGTTTCTCCAATTTAAGGCGATAGCGGGAAAATAATATACCCATAACTTTTTGAACCACGCGCTTTGTTTTCATTTTTTGTGGGTATTTTATTTAGCCGCAACCGCCTAAGGCAAAACCATAAAAATAATTAAGTACCTTGGCATAAGTTACCGGGTATTTGAACGCGGTTAACTTATTGATTTATAACAAATCACATTCCGGTTAATTTTTGCCAAGGTACTTATCCTTGGAGCGGGTGCCGCTTCGGGTAGCGCGATGGATGCCTCTAACCTGCTTAAACCTATGTTAGCCGCAGGTGAAATAAAATGTATTGGATTAACCACTTATCAAGAATATCGCGGCATTTTTGAAAAAGATCGGGCCCTATCTCGCCGCTTCCAAAAAATTGAAGTGAATGAACCTTAAGTTGAAGAAGCC
Organism: Candidatus Parabeggiatoa communis; assembly: GCA_035871815.2. Taxonomy (GTDB): domain Bacteria; phylum Pseudomonadota; class Gammaproteobacteria; order Beggiatoales; family Beggiatoaceae; genus Parabeggiatoa; species Parabeggiatoa communis. The sequence goes on along the minus strand of JAYQWI020000960.1, from coordinate 110 downwards.
GTGCAAATTCTACATGGATTAAAGCCGCGTTTTGAGAACACCATGAACTCAAATATGCCTCAGCGGCTTTACAAGCCGCAGCAGAATTATCGGCCCGTTATATCAATGAT
>JAYQWI020000959.1:0-3095 GCA_035871815.2 Candidatus Parabeggiatoa communis | reverse complement strand
ATCTCTAGCACATCAGAATTATCCACATTTTGAAGTCATTGTTGTGGATGATGGTAGCCAAACCCCACTGTTTGAGTGTGTTGATAATTTTCGTGATCAACTTGACATTAGCCTGCTCACACAAGAAAATGCCGGCCCGGCAGCGGCCCGCAATACTGGCGCGGCACAAGCAAAAGGTCAATTTATCGCTTTCACAGATGATGATTGTCAACCAGACGCTAATTGGCTTAAAAATTTAGCCGCTTGTTTTAAAGAAAACCCAGATGCTGCGATTGGTGGAAAAACCATTAATCAATTACCGAAAAATATTTATTCAACCGCTAGTCAACTTTTGATTGATTACCTTTACAGTTATTATAATTCTGAATATAAATAAGGCACGCTTTTTGGCGACCAACAATTTGGCCTTACCAGCAAAGCTATTCCATGCTATGAACGGGTTTGATATTCATTTTCCTTTGGCTGCGGATCGTGAATTTTGCCATCGTTGGTTGCAGCATGGCTACACAATGACTTATGTGCCAGAAGCTCTTGTTTACCATAATCATCATCTCACTTTATTGTCCTTTTGGCGACAGCAATTTAATTATGGTAGAGGCGCATTTCTTTTTCACCGTACCAAACGTTCGGCAGGTGATAGTACACCTGAGCCAAAATCTTTTTATTGGCATCTGATACGCTATCCCTTTTCAAAAGCCGCCTTGTTTAAAGCATTTATACTGGCTACATTGATGGTTATCTCGCAAGTCGCTGTTATAGATGGATATTTGTTGGAATGCCTCAATAGAACGTTAAGCAAAACACACCTCACTTTCTAAATTTTAGGCATAATATTATGAACAGAGCCGTAGATTTAAGTAACGTAGCTGGCAAGAACATTGAGGATTTGACTACTGAGCAATTGTGTGCAATTGCTTGGGAAGCGGGTCATAATGCCTATTTGAAAGCCAAAAAGCACGGATTTCGTGTGACAGAATTTCAAAATGGTCAGATTGTATGGGTTTATCCTGACGGTCATACTGAACCACTCAAGAAGCTTGATAAAGGGGTAGGGGGGTAATATGAACACCTCAAGACTCAGGTTAGTTGCTGGTCCAAATGATTCTGGCAAATCGACATTCACCGATAACATCCTAAAAAGATATGTTAATTTAGGCGTTTATGTCAATCCAGACGAGATCGCCAAAACACTGGCCGGTGATGAACTGACCCGCGCAAAGGAAGCCCAACAAGCAGCGGTACGGCAGAGAGAAGAAATTGTGAATGATTAATAATTAATGGCTAATTCACTTCGACAATCCAGAACACTTATGTTAAACTGACAAAATGGATATAAAATTAGAAGACATCAACCAATCAAAATTCGGCGAACAATATTTGTCGAATCGAAAAAGATTGTCATCAGCAACTGGCGTTAAATTGATAGATAATAATCATCTGCTTACAGCAAGCTTTGTAGGTTGCAGGTTATATCTAATACATTTTGATTATGAAAGTAAAGAAAGCGTCGTTTTAGATTCAATAGATACCACGCTAGATAACAAACTAGTGTGTCCAGACTTACTGGACTTCAATGGCATTAATGGAGACTCAACAATAGCATTAAGTATATTAAATGAAAATGCCGTGTTATTGTATGAGTTAAAAAACAACAAGCTATTCAAAAAGGCTCAGATCAAGATACCGAGAAAAGGTAAGTGCCATGGCGTGTGCTTTCATCCAGTGAAAAAGAACGTAGTTTTAGCAACAAGCAATTATTACGATAATTATTTGTGCTACATAGACATGGAAACAAAGGAAGTATTAGACTATGTTGATTACTCATTTAAAGTACAAGATGCAAGGTTTTGTAACGAAAAAATGGTTATTGTGGGTGTAAATAGTTTTCCTAGTTTTAAATTTAGTCGTTTGCTTACATTGAAAAGAATGCTAAAAAAACCGCTATCTTTTCTCAACATCGATGGTAAAGTTTATAAATACGAAGACACCCATTTCGATGGCATTGGAATAATAAACGATAAGATATATATAGCAGACCAACCTAATGATTGTGTTTTGGTAATAAATTTTTCTGGAGAAGTTGAAAACACAATAAAAGGTATGTCATTTCCACATGGTTTAGATGTCAATGCCAACTATTTGGCAGTGAGCAACTATGGCACAAATTCTGTAACAATAATTGCCATGGAAAATACATAGCACTTCCAATGGTTCCAAGTAATTCATCCTATTTAGGATATTTCCTTCAACAAAAACCTGACTGGTTTTTAAGACCGGTCAGGTTTATCATTTCATTCAATTGTTAAACGAATATCCGAACATCTCTACATCTTTCTGGTAACGCTTTATAACACATTCGATAAGATCAGGAGGATAAAAATATTCATAACTGGGGAATCCTCCAGCTAATTGCCTCAGCTCATTAGGAGAGTAATCGCAAAATTTTTTATCACTATTGATTGCTTGAGGGCAATACTGAGTTGCGTTTTCTTTTATTAATATCGAAGGTAGTTGTGTCATTTGCTTAAGACGCTCAAAGTCTGTGGCAAGGTTTTCATATCTTCCGATAAAATCAAAATGCTGATTGCCTAGATAAAGATATTGTGGTTGCCAATGTATATTCAGGTCATTATCATCTGTCACCATTATATAATCTATGAACTGCCGAAAAGTGATTGATTTTAAATAGTTAGATGGTAATGCTTTATCCTTATAAGCAGTTAATACGATACCGCTTAGATTACCTTTAGTAACAATTCTATTCAAATAAGCAGAGGTTAAGCGTTCCCAAGGATTTCTGACGAATACTACCTTTAAATAACGCGAATCCTGTAATAGTTTATTGGCTTCTTCAAAACTATATGTTGCTAAAGAGCAGCAATATTTTGCTTCAGAAGGTCGATCTTTATTCACATCAAAAACCACATTGGGATTATTGGTTAGAATAAGTTGTAGCTTTAGCGTGGTGGAGGCAACTTTATGAATAGGGCAATAAATAATGCGATTCTGATGATTAATGAGAAAACGTTTTTCTGGTAGCGTGTTCCAAGGAAGTCTTGGGTTATCCCAGTCGCTAGGAGAAATAAGCTTTAAAT
>JAYQWI020000958.1:0-3232 GCA_035871815.2 Candidatus Parabeggiatoa communis | reverse complement strand
TTGACAAACTGATAGGTGGTAAAAGGGGTTGAGGCCTTTTTGACATGCTCTTCCCTAGGTTCCAGCCTCATCATAATTATTTAAATATTTGATTTTAAAGGTAATTTTTTGTAGGTGGGTAGAGCGGAGCGATACGAAGTCAACGGAGCTAAACCCACCGAGCCTCGGAAATGGTGGGTTTTCGCTACGCTCCTACCCACCCTACTTTTGACGATTTTTGACTTGTGTATAACGATGATATCTTCCACCTAGGGCTATTCTCATCCTGAAGAAACTCATCTTCGATTGTTTCGCTCATCTTCCTTCTCCGGTTTTTTTTTAGCTTTCTCAAGCTTTCATTTTCTCGTTATAACTTGCCATTTCCATCAAGATGCCCACAATTTTATTGACATTTGTGATGTGATATTCCACTACATCAATATAAGCCATGTTATCTTTATAGTCATATTCGAGAAATCGCCAAGTATTGCCAGTTGTCACTGACCATATATTTTAGGTAAAGGTGCCTCTTCTTTTTCATTAAAGAGATTTGAGGCAAACATTTCGGCTATACATTGCCCTAAACCACCGGTGATATTTTCATTTTTGGCTTCAACGATGGTTATAATTGGGGCATTAAGATAGAATTGTTCTGGTGATTTGCTAATAATGAAATCACAAAATCCATTCAAATCTCGCTCTTTATCAACATCCAAGAGAATCCCAGAAAAAAAGCTGATTTGATCATTGAGTAACCTTCTCACTTCTAACAATATATTGGCAATCAGCAGTTCGGATCGTACTTTTTCCGTACCAACCGCTAAGGCTAATGGCATATTATATTTTAAAGTGGTTAATAAATAATCACTGACTTGAATCTCCTTAATTTTAGAGAACAAGTCTTTGTCTTCAATGACTTTTATCTTTAATTCCTTTTTGACTCTTTTCAATGTGAAATTGCTGTATGACATGGTTTTTTAGTCACCTTTCTCCTGAAAATTGAAGGACATGGCTGAAAACCCAATGCCATATCGGGCAGATACGCAAGTATGCTCCTAGCAAACCCCACGTATATAGGGATTGTAGTGGCTCTGCTTTTGCGTGTTCGCCCATAATGGATGGCATTGGATTGCTAAATCTGTTCTGCAAAAGAATATATAGCGTTTCCCGATTGAATAAGGTACACTTCGTTTTCCTTCGCAAAATAAATTTTGCACTCCAATCGGGCCGCAAAATAAATTTTGCACTCCAATCGGGCCGCAAAATAAATTAGGAACGAAAAGGGCCTTCTTAAAATTTGTAACAAAAATAAATTTTCATCAACAGACGAGAATTGCTGCATCAATAAAAACACTTTTGTAGATATGACCGGTTCAAACATAGCACTTCTTCTTTTGGAATGTGATAATGAATGGCCCAATAATTGGCGGTTTTTCTGTCAATATTTTTGGACAATTTGACCACTTCGATGATGTCTTGATCAGTATAATTCGCCAATAACCATTTTATTGATTCAGGCCGACCGTATTTCAAAATTCTTTCGATAATAAATCGCTTATGTTTCTTTTTATCTAGCGTGGATATATTAACGTCCCAAAAAAGTCCTATAAAACAATCTAACTTTTCCACAATTTAACCCACCTTATTTTTCTTCCTAAATTCTACTTTGCGAATATCCTCTGGATGAGGTGAAGACACTTCCCAGTCTTGATCCAAACCCAATCTCTCCAATGCCAACCGTATAACCTTTACGTGATTTTCAAACTGTGCCGCTTTATGAACAATTGAGGTATTGTCACCATGCCAGCGATAGGCGTACAGGATTTGATCAAGATGATGGATTGTACACAGTTCACTGAGTTTAAGAAACATATCAAAATCAATCGAATTTTTGAGTTCTTCATTAAAACCAGGTGTTCTTAGCCAATCTCGTTTTCTAAACATCCGAAAATGGTGAACGATCATCGCGCCCATTAATTTTTCGCGTGAAAAAAACGGCCAGTTATAAGCGTCTTGTATATAATTTCCCATTGTATCGATGATTTCATAACGACTATAGACACAACCCACATTATGATTATCTAGGTAGTCAACCAGGGTTTCTACAGCATCTGGTTTTAATATATCATCGGCATCTAATTGGCCAATGTAAACGCCACGACAGAGACGAACTGCGGCATTTGAGGCTTTGCCAATGCCGCCATTTGGCTGAGTTATCCAACGAACACGCGGGTTATTTTGGTAGTGGTTTTCTATCACTCGAAGCGTGTTATCTGTGGAAGCATCATTGACAATACACACCTCTAAATCGGTGTAGGTTTGAGCTAATGCACTATCGACGGCTTCTTTGATATATTTTCCAGCATTGTAAGCGGGAATATAAATCGAAACTTTAGGCACACTATAAATCATACCGGTTCGATATTGACGATTCATTGGACATTTATCTTCCAATATTTGATTGGTTTTTTCCCGCCCGGCTGAACGAACCGTTTTTTCATTTTCACTACTCGGTGGCTCTTGATGTAACCCTACAGCATGTAAAACCGGTATGAAATAATAACCCGCATTATAAATGCGAAAACTCCATTCTCCATCTTCTCCACCCCATGCCTGAAAATATTCATCAAAATAACCCGCATCATTAACGAGATTTCTTGCAAAAGCGACATTACCACCACTACACACACCGCTAGGAAAAATGGCTTCCTTTAAATAATGAGTGTCTTGATAAGTATTCAGTCGCCAATCAAAAGTGACACCATCGTCATTAATGTTATTTTGGAACATTTCATTTTCAGCTACTATATCTGGCAGTAAAGTCGCTTTGGTAATATCCGCTAAAATATCATCATCATTAATATCATCTGTGCAGACAAAACGTCTATGTCCGATCAAAATGGCTTGTTCGGTGACATGCAAATACTGCATAAACGATTCGACTAAATTAGGCACGGGCAACATATCACAGTCTAAAATGATGAGGCCATCATGCGTCGCTGCTTTTATCCCTAAATTACGCACTGCGGCTAAGCGATAACCTAAATCTTCTTGATAAACATGCTTAAGTGTCAGATGTTGCTGGTATTTTTCAATCACCTCTTCGACACCATCACTGCTGCCATCATCGGCTACGATAATTTCAATTAATTCAGGTGGATACGTTTGATGCGTCAGCGCGGCTAGGGTTTTGGCCAGTATGGCTTTGCGATTGTAAACGGGAATGATAATAGAAACAGGCCGTGTATAAGTT
>JAYQWI020000957.1:0-3058 GCA_035871815.2 Candidatus Parabeggiatoa communis | reverse complement strand
GGGGGGGGTAGAGGAACGATACGAAGTCAGCGAAGCTAAACCCACCATTAACCAGCCCTTCTGTTCACGCAAAAGTTTAGCCTACCGGTTTCTTCGACGAGGTGGTTTTGGAGGAACAGGTGCTTTTAAAGCTTCATCTCCTGTCAAAATATCGACTTCATATCCCATTTTGGCATAACGCTCGGCAACTCGTTTGATCGTCACATCACCCATCGACAGGCCACCTTTATCTTTTTTGGTATTTGCTTGGGCCGCTAAACGAGGCCACTCTTCAGCCCATTTTTTTAATTCATCATCTAGTCCAGGCCGTTCTAAACCCAGCCAAGGGGGTGCTTCATCTACCGCTTTTTTTAGAATGTCTGCCAACGCTTGTGCCAGTGAATAACGTTTTTGTGTATGCGGCGCTTTGATTTGGGCAATATGATTACCTGCTTCAATTAAAGTGGCTAAAGGTAAAACCAAGGTTGTGCCTTTTTCTTCTTCCTGTTTGATCAAGCTTTCTAGGTTGAATATCCCTTTCATTCACTATAAATCTGATCAACTCTTCTCTTCACTTAATCGCCCAAATCAATTGTGTGGTAATTCGACTGCTATTAACAAGATAAAGACGATTCTGCACTGCTATCGTCATATTGCCACCACCTGCTTTCATTGCTGAACTTGCGATCACACCACTATCCAGAGATTATCAGCTTTCAAACTAATCGAATCTGCACAGCCTTTACCATTACTCATTGACATAATTGAACTTTGCTTCATTTCAGTCTCAATGCTGGAAATGACGATATTCCCACTTTTTCCTTGGCCAGCACTTGAGGAATTGATAGTGCTGCGGTTTTCCAATACCAAGTGATTGACATTGATTTGAATATCGTCAGCATCTCCGGTTTCATCAGTTCAATCAGCGTTCTATCAAAACCTGTTAGTGAATCGGAATCGCTTTTTGCAATTCAAATTCAATCTCAGGAGTGGTCACCATGCCCATATCAATTTCATAAAAAATACGGCTGTTCTCGCCCAATTCGACAAAGGGAATATTGAGCTGTCCAGTCGTCTCATCAAAAAGGCTATCCCCCAATTTACGTTTTGGATTGTCATATTCTGTTAGTTCAAGCACTTTAAAGTGCAATGGTTCTTTACCCTCAACCATAGACAATTTAACCTGATACATCACACCCGTCTCCTCATTTCCTTTTAACCGGGCTACCGTTGGAATGTCTAATTCACCCGTTTTAACATTATAAATAGAAGAGGGGGCTAAATCCGTTAACGGTTTCTGTGGCGGCGGTGGGGGTTTATCACCAGTTGCAAGCGAGGTGATCATAGTATTTAAGCGGCTACTGAGACTCGCAACTATAGTTTGTTGCACTGGTGTATTTGAAATCACTTCTAAGCGTGCATTTTTATTGCCCTCTGAGGTGGGTTCAAAACTGACATCTACTGTACAATTCGTTCTGGGTGCGAGTTTTTGAGAGGAACAGCCATCGTAGCGAATTTGAAATTCACCCGGATGCTCACCTGCCAATCTCACCTCATCAATCTTCAAATCTGTATGACCCGTATTATAAATTGTAAAAGTCTGTCGTTGTGAGTTGATATTCTGGACAGCCTGACGCAGATTTAAACGCCCACCTGTCACATTCGATGTCGTCAAGCTATAAAAACGTTCCGCTGAAGCCAAAATATGTTTTTTCACTTCAGACCAGGTTAAATTTGGATAAGCTGACCATAATACGGTGATAGCCCCCATAACATAAGGTGCTGCCATTGAGGTACCCTGTTGGATAACATAATTCTCACCGGGAAAAGTACTCTCAATTTCTTCACCCAAGGCACACAAATCAACGCTATTTTGACCAAAATTGGAAAAGAGAGATAAATTATTATCTTTGTCAACCGAACAGACAGAAATCACATTATCCAAATCATAATTGGCTGGATAAAAAGGTGACAGATCATTATCTTGTCTCTTGTCATTACCGGCTGCCACAATAAATAAGCGCCCTTCATCCTTCTCTTTTTGGATGAGTTCAAATAACGCTTCATCAAAAGTGTCGCCACCCCAACTGTTATTGCTGCATTTAATTCCCATATTTTTAGCATTGTTTTGAACATATTCTAATGCTAGGATCGCGCTAACAGAAGAACCCTTGCAATCAGTCGTTCCATGACGTGTTATCTCAGGCCTTAATATTTTCAAGGCTATAATTTGAGCAGGCCAACCATATCCAGTGGTAATAACACCCGTATTCTCATCATTATCAGTATTTTCATCATTCTTATTCGCGAGGTTTGCAACAATACCCGCAACGTGGGTACCATGGCCACAATCGTCCATTGGATCGCTATCATCATTAATAAAATCATAGCCATGTACATCATCCACGTAGCCGTTGCCATCGTCATCAATACCGTTATTGGGTATTTCGCCGGGATTCGTCCAAATGTAGGGCTTTAAATCAGGATGAGTATAATCCACGCCCGAATCCAGCACGGCGCACAATACCGGTGCTTTGGTTTCGATGCTGATAGCCTCTTTATCCCGACTCTTGCGCCGCAAGGTGTTATTTATTGTTCTGATATCCTGAGCGCGTATCACATAGTCTGGACGAATAGAGACTATATTAGAAAACGCTTGACGGCTTTGTGTTGCGATAGCCGCTTCAACATTTTCAACTTGCCACACTTCGCTTTGAATGATGGACAACTCCCTGATCAAATCAGCCTGAAAAAACGCTCGAAGACGCGATTTTTTTTCGGTTGATATCTCCTTATGGAATTTGACAATCACCCGGCCAGGCCAATATTCTGCTCGTTTTCGAGTACGACGGGTTTCAGCTACAGGCTGTTCTTCTGAGGGGGCGCTGGTGTCTGTTTCAGAGGTTAGGGGCTCTGAAGGCGATGGCGCAGTCGGTTCTGTTTCAGAAACGGTTTCAGATTCTGAAGGCGGCGGATCACCGCCTTCCTTTTTAGGCAGAAAGTTTTCCGGTAAAATAAACACCTTGATTTGTGGCCTAATCAAGAGGCTTCCCGTTATATGATAAGCCTCAATGAGACT
>JAYQWI020000956.1:0-2443 GCA_035871815.2 Candidatus Parabeggiatoa communis | reverse complement strand
CCTTGTTGTTGTAGGGCTTGAATGAGTTCTCGTGCGCCGTGGCGAATTTCGTCACCTAATTGAAAGGCGGCTAGAAGCGATTGCGTATTGGCGAGTAAGACTAAGGTATTGCCTTCTTGTTGAAGCGTTTTTAAACGCGCTGCTTCTAGCTTGAATCCGGTTGTGTCAGTAATGAATGCGGGTGTGCCGATAAAATAAGCTGTGCCGTTAATCTCTCCTTGCATTCCAGCCCCTGGGTGGTTACTGATTGCTGTCGCAATCATGCCTTCCTTTGGAATTGGGGGGATTTTGGTGAGTTCGTTTTCCAGTGCGCGTGCTATGGGATGTTCAGAATGCTGTTCTAAGGTGACGGCATAGTGTAGACAGTCGGTTTGATTTAAAGGGGTAAAGGTGTGGGTGCTTAATACACGTAATTGGCCTTTTGTTAAGGTGCCTGTTTTGTCAAAGACAAAGTGGGTGGCGCGTGCTAAACCTTCTAATGCTTGTCCACGAGTGGTGAGTAAGCCGATTTGCGTTAAGCTACTGGTGGCTTAAAGCTGATTTATTTTATTGACTTATTGTATGGGTATTTAGCCGCAATTCCTAAATGATGCCTTGAACTGAACCAGTGCCTTGTATTTTATAACTGATAACATTAGTTGCTTTGTATTAACTATCTAAGGAGTTGTCAATAAATAACTTCACACTTTGCGACAAGCACATAATTAAGACATAAACGATCTCACTGTAATGTTATATATTAACAATTTATTAGCTTTATACGGCTTTGTGTGAAAAAATAATAAATTTGTAATGAGTAATTAATAATAACTGTTCCCCATTGATTATATTTCGCCATCGGTCTGCCTCTTGTCCTTTTAATTCTTATCTGTCATAATACGCGCTCCCTTTTTTGGCTAAAATGAATTGTGGTGTTTTTTTGCCACATTCACGCATAAACTGACAAGCAATCAAAGACTTAACAAAATATAGTCTCATTTTTTCGACACACTTTATCATGATAGGGTGTTATCAGTAACATAGACGCTGTTTTGTGAACAGCGTCAAATATGTGCGACTTTAATTAACCAAGCTAAGACGTTTCAATTTTAGTTTGCGATATTGGAGTACAAACTTTGCGATATTGGAGTGCAAACTTTAGTTTGCGATATTGTAGTGTACCTGAGTCGATGGCTGGGCGTTGAGGGTACAAACCTTCAGCAAAATAATAAGTTGAAAGTCGCTTTAAATTTCAATAAGTTGAGTAACACAAGCCAACATTTTATTTTGACTGAGCGCATTTGCTTTAAATTTTTTATCAACAAGTTTGTATCAAGGTAGAGGTCAATCAGGCTATCAAGCATGCCAACTTGATAGCGTTCGTAGCAAGAAACGAAGTTGCCGTTCTCGCAAAATCAGCAACTTCTATTATTGATTTATTTAAACCAACGTGAGGTTCAATAATGATGAGATCATATCTCAAAAAACCATCTCCCTCAAAATGGGAGAAAAATTGGGGAGTCTCTCCAGCACGATGGCGAATCCCTTTTGCACAAGGGGTCATATCGCGCTGCTTTGCTAGCGCCGTTTGGCTTGTTGCGACTAAGGAGGTGAAACATGTTTAGAGTGATTAATCTGTTTTTCACCCTGCTGATGGCATCGAGTGTTTGGGCGCAAGACTCGTGTAACTCGAATCAGTGCAACTATAGCTTAACACTTGAGCGTGCCGGTTCTTATATTGTTGTGGCTTCATTGCCAAAGGAAGGACGTGAAGGCTTTTGGAGTTTATCAGTCGATACCGCTGACATTTTTTATGAAGGCGGCTTCAATGGCGGTACCGTTCTAAAAGAGAATGGCGAATACCCCAGTTGGGTTGCTTTTTCTGTGCATCAGACTGAATCTGTTAAGGTTATCGCTAATGAATATTCAGGTCAGGTCTCACAATTCACCATTCGGATTGAAAAGGTGTGGCCAGATGGACAACGTTTACTGATAGATGAGCCAAAATTGACTCGATCTGGACAATGGTATTTTACACGGCCTTTGCCCCCCGGTTTTTATGTGGCTGTTGTCTCAAGCGAAGCGGGTTCGCCAAGGGGCAGAATTGGGCTGTCTTTTGGCGGTCAACGCCTTTTCGGCGGCGTGAGCGGGGGGTGGATTGATTCCGCCACAGGTAGCAGCGGTGAAGGTTTTGCTTCTTTCATTGTGGCTTCACCACAAGAGGTTGATTTAAATCTCTGGTTTGGTCAAAGTTATGGCAATTTAGGTTCAGGCCAACCCCAGCTTGATGTTTATTATAAAAATCAAGATGGCTCACGGACGCATTATTGGTCTGCACCGGCTACGTCTGCGCCAGGCCTTGATCCCAGTAAACCGCCTGTCGATCCCTTTGAATTTAATGATAATCCAACGAATGCGACACCGATTGCGGCTTATCCTGTTCAAACACAGGCGAGTATTCAAG
>JAYQWI020000955.1:0-3955 GCA_035871815.2 Candidatus Parabeggiatoa communis | reverse complement strand
CTATACCAAAACAACCTCAAACAAGCAAGTTTTGTTATTAACAATTAATCAATCATGGCATAAGGGGCCGGCAGGCGTGTCTGCCCTTATTAGCGTGCCTGCCCTTCTCAAATGACTTAAAGGCTTGAATTGTGACGTGATATTGTCTTATGTCAACGCGACATTTTAATGAATTAAAGATTTTTTCTGAATTTTTTCTGATTGTAATTTCGTTATGGGGGAGGCCTTTTCAAGCCGATAAAACGGAAGAATTGATTTTATAAGTAATCGGATTAGTCAAAAAATCATTTTAAATGATTTGTATTAAAGATTAACTTCTGAACTCCTGAACTTCTTCACGACTGAACTTTTGACACCTGTGCCCCCTTAACTCCGTTATAACCAGTGATAGTCTTGGCTTCTTGTTTGTAAGTATATGATTTCAGTTATATAACTACAAGGATTGTTTATAAGAAAGGATTAGAATATCGTCATATCCCATTTCTTATCTTTTAAATCATAATTCATTGATATTATTATAATTTATTCGTTTATCTGCCCGTCATTAGCGAAACCGAAAATAAACGCTAAAGACGCTAAAGACGCTCTGTGTCAAATGAAAGCGAAGCGTCTCTTGCGTCTCTTGCGCTTATTGCGTTATTAAATAATCAATCGCAAACTCAAGTTGCAATCACAGATTAACGCATTTAAAAAAAAACCTGACTACTGTTCGCTCGCCTTGATTTCCAATTGACGACGTTTTTTAATATAAAAAACCATGGCGTTAAAATCGCTCATATCTCGGTGAAAGGTGATCAAGGCATCCAAAACCTCACGGTTTTCAGGATAGGCAGTGTGTAATTGTTCTAATACAGCAATCGCTTTATCAGATTGCCCTGCGCCATTTAAGGCGACGGCATAGACGTAACTATAGCGCACATTTTCCGGTTGTTCTGAAGCTGCGCGTGATAAGTGTTTGATGGCTTTAGACAGCTTTTTCTCGCGTACCAGAAGCAATCCTAGAGCGTGATGTACATCAGCCGCTTTTGGGTTTTGTTGGAGGGCATGACGTAGAACTTGTTTGCCTTTGGCATCATTTCCGATAAGACGGTAGAAATCCGCGAGGTTGACATAAGCTGGCATAAAATCTGGTGCAAGCTTAATGGCCTGTTGGTAGGCCGCTTTGGCTTTTTCAGTCTTACCCTGACTGCTGTAAAAAAGGCCTAGATTCAATTGCGCTTCTGGGCGTTCGGCATTGGCGCGTTGTGCGGCAAGATATTCTTGGGCCGCTTTTTTAAAGGCTTGACGCTGTGCCCGACTTAAATGTTTGCTGGGTACTGAGGCCAGCAGACGTGCGGCTTCAATGCGTACACTGCGAACGGGATCCGTCAATAAGGGTGAAAATAGCGGAATGCGGTAGTCTAATGGGAGGGCTTCAAGGGCCTGAAGGGCACCAAAGCGTATTAGCGGATCGGCAGCTTGCAAGCCTTTTTCAACAACCGGCAAAGTGTTGGCCGATAAATGAGTCGCCAATTCGGAGAGTGCGGTTGCCCGGACAATCGCTGGCGCATTGTCATCATTGGCCAACCGTTGTAACCGTGTTTCGGCATCAGCATTGCCGATTCGCGCCGCCGACAGGGCTTTGGCAAAATGCTGAAATCCCCTCGGTTGTTTACCATACCATGCCTTCAGCTTGTCAGCTGCCCACGCTGGGGTTTGGGCGTTGTGACAATCATTACACACATTCGGTGTACCCAATTCAATTGATAAATCAGGGCGTGGCATCCGGAAACTGTGATCATGGCGTGGATCAACCACCATATAGTTCTTCTCCGGCATATGACAGGCGATGCAGTTAGCCCCGGTTGACTCTGATGGATGGAAATGATGCTTGGGTGTCTGGTACTGTGTTGCCGCATGGCACTGGAAACAGACTTGCTGATTGGGCAACCTGAGTTGCACACTATGCGGTTCATGACAATCGCTACAGGTGACACCGGTCAAGTAATATTTGTTTTGGCAGAACCCCCCGCCCACCACCCCTTTGCTTTGTTTCATGCCCGATGGGCAATCAACAAAGCGCTTTAGAGTCAGTGAACTTTTGAGCCTCAAGATTGGGGATTTGATTGCGCCGGATGGTTCTGTCTTGGATCGTGTCGCACTGAAAGCGGCGAACACAAAAAACGGAACGGGTCGGGTTCAGGTATTGCATGGGAAGGTGAAAATGGCCGTCAAAGAGTGGACGGATTATCTTTTGTCGAAGGGATTTGGTTTGGAGAGTGCAATATTTGTGGGTAGGCAATCAAAGGGGAGTAAGGCGATTACGCGGCAGCGAGCGTGGCAGATTATCAAGGGTTTATTTGAGAAGGCCGCTATCTTTGGTCAAACGGGTACGCATACGCTTCGCAAAACCTTTGCAAAGGAAATGAAGACAAGGCTGGAGGATATTCAGAAGATGGCGGATGCTTTAGGCCACAAGTCAATTCAATCGACAATTTGCTATTTGTCGTTTGATCATGAAGATGTGGATAATGCTATTTTGGGGATGGAGTTTTGAAAATCATACAATAGCATTTGAAGATAAGTCGTTGGTAGTCACTTGTGAATTTTCATTGAGAATTAAAAAAGCCCCTTGGCTTGTGCTTTGGGGCTTTTTTTGCATTGGAGTAATAAGGGGCAAAGTAATTTTACTCTGACCCCAATTATTCAAAGGCTGTTACTCTCCATTAATCAGGAACACGACGGATTACTTTCATTTTACCAAAAGTAACCTTTGTAAAATATTCAATTTGACGGTATCCAAAAGAGGATGCGTCATTGATTCACACATCTCTTTTTCATATATATCCCAAGGGCTTACTTATTTTGCCCGCTTAACAAGTCCACCACTTCGTTATTATCTTTCCAAAACAATCCTTTGCTTTTTCTAAATCGCCACTCAGCAAATTAGCATTATAACAACACAAAGACGCATCACGAATATAATCATCTGTTAAAGGGCCACCTGATTGATCGGCACAACAATTTACCCCCGCCTTTATTCCACTCTTCAGTTGTATCCTCTGCTTAACCTTGTTTTTTTCCTTGATAACAATTTGTTGTTCCATTTTTTTCTCCTTATCGTTGTAATTTAGGATTTAATCCGATTATTATAAAAACTTTATTCTACCAATGTAAGTAGTAAAGCACAAATAAACCGGAATACAAACAGCAATTTCAATTAATTTGCGTAAACCCGAAGATAATAATGAGTTCTTAATGTTTAAGGGGGCCCGTTTTGAAGTCCATTTTGAAAAGACGCGTGGCAAAACCCAAACGCCCTTCATTGCTTCATTACCAGAAGAAACCATACCAGAAGCGGGGCAAACTGAGGGCGTATGGATCATTAAAGAAATTGGTAAATGCTTGCCTAAGCCCACTGCAACTGAGGAATTGTTTATTGATGCTATACGTGAGGGCCATAACACGTTAGCAACTATTGCTTTTGAAATTGGCAAAACAAGAGACAGTGTAAAAGGTTTGGGTAAACGCTTAAAGAAAAAAGGTTTAGTCACTGCTAATGATGATGGTATTTATTCTTTAGTTGGTTTTGACACCCAGTTTGACACCCAGTTTGACACCGCTGACACCGCTGACACCACTGACACCACTGATATTGACGTGTGCTGTCAAAATGGTTTGACACCACTAGAACCTAATAAAAACAAAGATTTACCCCTTAAAAAAGGGGGTGGTGTCACGGTGTCAAGGGTGTCAGTGGTGTCAAAAAATGAGATATCCAAACCAAAAATTGCCCTGACATCAGTGCATGGCGATATGCCCGTTACTGATAATTCCGTTCAATCGTTCAATTACTATGAAGACATATTTGAACTGAGTGCAAAGGGTATGTCTTGGCAAAACATACGCACTCAGTTGACACCACAATATGGCACTGCGTTATTGGATGTCGCCAAAGAGGATTTGATAAAAGAGG
>JAYQWI020000954.1:0-2332 GCA_035871815.2 Candidatus Parabeggiatoa communis | reverse complement strand
GTTTGCTGATCCCTATTCAGAAGTTTACGAACCGCCAAGCGATCCAAAAAATCCCTTTGCCGCCATGCAAGCCCCGCGTAATTCAGAACTGAGCAAACTCTTTGACGCATGGGGGCTAGAAATCGTCCCAAATAAAGTCGTCGGTGATCTCCGTGTTGCTCAAAAAGTGCAAGTCAGAAAAGGTTCTCGTGCAGTCGTTGTCAACTATCCCGTTTGGATGGATTTAGACAATGAACAGTATTTCAACACAGAAGATATTGTCAGCGCAAAATTAGATAATATCGTACTCGCAACCGCAGGCGCGATAGTTGAAAAAGGCGATGTCGAAACAGAAATCATACCCTTAATTCAAACGGGTAGCAAAGCCATGCAAATTGAAACCTCAAAACTCGGTTTTTTCGGCGACCCAGAAGACTTAGTGCGGAATTTCAAACCAGAAGGCCAATTCACCCTAGCCGCGCGCGTCACAGGCAAAGTGAAAACCGCTTTCCCAGAGGGCAAACCAACGGCTGAAGAAACCGACCAAAAAACAGAGCACCTGACAGAATCGGCTGAACCCATCAATATCATCATCGTAGCCGACACCGACCTGCTTGAAGACAAATTCTGGGTACGTGTACAAAACTTCATTGGCCAACGCATTGCGCTACCCCACGCCGCCAATGCCACATTTGTCTCAAATGCCCTAGACAATCTCAGCGGCAGCAACGACTTGATCAGCGTGCGTAATCGCGGCAACTTTGCCAAGCCCTTCACCAAGGTAGAAGATATACAACGAGAGGCAGAACAGCAATACCGCGCAAAGGAAAAGCAATTGCAAACACGTCTGCAAGAAACGGATCAAAAAATCCGAGAATTGCAAAGTCAAAAGAAAGATGGCAACGAGTTCATGCTCAATGTTGAACAACAACAAGAAATAGCCCGTTTCCGCGAAGAAAAAATCCATATTCGCAAAGAACTGCGCGACGTACAACATGAATTACACAAAAACATCGCCAGTCTGGAAACCCAGATGAAATTCATCAACATTGGACTCATGCCCCTACTCATCGGAATAGGCGGCATAACCCTTGGTATATTGAGCAGACGGCGACGGAAAGGATTACAACCCGTAAAAGGATAATCATCTAATGAGTACAACGGATTAGTACACCGGATTAACGCCATCCCCTGATTTTTTTTCACAGCTTTGTATTGGAGTGCAAACTTTAGTTTGCGAAACTGGAGTGCAAACTTGAGTTTGCGAGACTGGAGTGCAAACTTGAGTTTGCCATGTCGATTTGAACGAGGATAAATACCATAATGAATGCCAAAACGCTAAGTTTTTTAGCTTTCATAACGCTAGTCGTTATTATTACCGCAGTTGTGCTAACGCAGCCCAAAACAACCACAACGCCTACTGAAAAAACAAAGTTTTTTCCTAACTTGCAAACCTCTGCCCTCAACGAAGTGACAGAAATCAACATCACAACGCAAGACGAAAACCTCACCTTGATGCTGAGTGATGAGCAATGGGGCTTAAAGGAAAAACATCATTATCCAGTTGCCGTGGAGAAAGTCCATAATCTCCTATTTGGTTTAGCCAGCTTAACCATACTCGAAGCCAAAACGAGTAATCCAGCACTGTATTCTAAAATTGGCGTAGAAGCGGTTACTGAGGAAGGCGCTAAATCCACGCTTTTAACCTTAAAAAATGCCCAAGGTGAAACAGTAGCCAGTGTCATCATTGGCAATGATCGCACAGCAAAAATAGATTCAACTCGCCAAGAAATCTACCTCCGCAAACCGGATGAAAAACAAACTTGGCTCACCTTGGGCAGGTTACCAGTTGAAAAGACAGTAGGGGATTGGTTAGAAGAAGAAATTGTTGATATCGACGGCGACAACGTTCGCCAAATCAGCATCACACACCCTGATGGAGAAAGCCTGCTAATTTCTAAAGCAAGCCCTGAAAACAAGGATTATCAGATCGCCGACTTACCTGACAATGCCAGCATCAAATCGCCCTATACACTGAGAAGCCTGGCCGGTACATTAAGTCATTTAAATTTGGATGATTCAGTCCCAGCAAGCGACATTGAATTTGCAGATGACGCAACTCATCGCGCCGTGTTTAGCACCTTTGATGGGCTTGAAGTCACCCTACTCACAACCAAAATAGAGGAGAAATATTACGCGCAATTATCGGCAGCGTTTAATCCAGAAATGGTTTGGGTAGAGCCCCCGAAAAGCGATGATGACGAGGCAGCCGATGACGAAGAATCCGCGGAGGATGACGCACCAGAAATCGTAGCTGAACAGGATGAAACAGATGATGAAACAGATGATGAAC
>JAYQWI020000953.1:0-9094 GCA_035871815.2 Candidatus Parabeggiatoa communis | reverse complement strand
GGCGGCTAATGCGCTTAAATTCACCACGCCACGCGTCATGACGACGCGGCTTAAGATGTGGACGGATTGACGCATACCTAACAAAATAGGCCCGACGGAAACACCATCAGCTAAGGCTGTTAGCGCGTTAAAGGTAATATTGGCGGAATCTAAATTGGGCATGATGAGCAAATTCGCTTTACCTTTTAAGTGAGATTTCGGATAGAGGCGTTCGCGGATTGTTTCACTCAAGGCTGCATCGGTTCGCATTTCGCCGTCGCATTCTATTTCTGGCATGTTTTTATGAATCAAACTCAGTGCTTCACGTAATTTGATGGCAGAAGGATTATCGGTACTCCCGAAGTTGGAATGAGAAACGAGGGCGATTTTGGGGATGATACCGAAACGCTTGACTTCGTTGGCCGCTAATTCGGTAATTTCGGCCAGTTGTTTCGCATCAGGTTCATAATTCACGTAAGCGTCTGCAATAAAATAAGTGCCTTTGTCTAAAATCAGTAGCTGCATGGCTGCTGGACAGGAAACCCCTTCACGCAAACCAATAATATCTAAGGTGTGCTGCAGGTGTTGTTGGAAAGTCCCAACCGGCCCGGCTATCAAGGCATCGGCATCACCGCGTCGTAGCAATAGCGAAGCGAGAACGGTGGTGTTGCTACGCACAACAACATCGGCTTGTGCGGGCCAAACGCCCCGCCTACCCATGATCTCATGGTATTCTTCTGCTAAAATCGCTTGGTTAGTATAATTTTGTGGATCAATCAGTTCAAAATCAACATCGGGACGAATCTGCAAACGTAATTGTTTGATCAGTTGGCTGATGACTTTATGCCGGCCGACGATAATGGGATGGAGACATTTTTCTTCTATAAGCACTTGCACGGCCCGCAATACGCGGCGATCTTCTCCTTCAGAGAAAATAATCCGCTGGGGATTCACCTTGGCACGAGTGAAAACGCTTTTCATCACGTTAGTCGAGCGGTGCATGTATTGCGACAACTTTTCTTGATAAGCGTTAAAGTCTTTAATGGCGCGTGTCGCTACGCCAGTGTCCATGGCCGCTTTCGCGACTGCTGGCGGAATGACTGTTATCAAGCGTGGATCAAATGGTTTAGGAATGATATATTCCGTTCCAAAGTTTAATTCTTGTCCGCCGTAGGCCTGAGCCAAGATTTCTGAAGCCCCTACCGTCGCCAGATTGCTTTCCGTTTTGGTCACCAGATCGGCAATGGCCCGCACACAGGCTAAACGCATTTCTTGATTGATTTGTGTCGCGCCGACATCTAATGCGCCGCGAAAGATAAACGGGAAACACAGTACATTATTGACTTGATTCGGATAATCGGAACGCCCTGTTGCAATAATGGCTTTAGGCCGCACGGCACGCGCTTTTTCAGGCATAATTTCTGGTGTGGGGTTGGCCAGTGCAAAAATTAAGGGTTGCTCAACCATCTTGTCAACCATTTCTGGCTTGAGTACGCCGCCGATGGATAAACCCAGAAAAATATCAGCCCCTTCAATCGCATCGTCTAAGGTACGCATATCGGTTTCAATGGCAAACTCTTCCTTAGAGGGATCCATGCGTTGAGGACGGCCTTTGTACAGCACACCGACGGAGTCTGTGACAACAATATTTTCTTTCGATATCCCCAAATTAACCAGTAATTTTAAACAAGCAATAGCGGATGCGCCTGCCCCCGAAGTCACCAGTTTCACTTCAGACAACTCTTTACCAATCAATCGCAACCCATTGAGTACAGCTGCGCCAACACAAATGGATGTGCCATGTTGATCGTCGTGAAAGACCGGAATATTCATGCGCTCTTTCAGTTTTTGTTCAACGAAAAAACATTCCGGTGATTTAATGTCTTCGAGATTAATCGCACCAAAGGTGGGTTCTAATGCGGCGATGATCTCGACCAATTTTTCAGGATCTTTTTCATTGATTTCAATATCAAACACATCAATGCCGGCAAATTTTTTAAACAGCACTGCTTTGCCTTCCATCACGGGTTTAGAAGCTAACGCGCCGATAGAACCTAATCCCAGTACGGCAGTCCCATTAGTAATCACCGCGACTAAATTGCCGCGTGATGTGAGGGTAGACACTTCTTTTGGATCGCGGACGATTTCTTCACAAGCGGCTGCCACACCTGGGGAATAAGCCAATGCTAAGTCACGTTGGTTAGCAAGCGGTTTTGTCGCTTGTATCGCTAATTTGCCCGGCTTGGGAAAACGGTGGTAATACAATGCACTTTCACTTAAATCATCAGCCATTATTTTGTCCTTTTATTGTTTTAGGTTAGGAGACTGTTCAGAGCCATTTGATTAAAAAAAATAATAAAAAAATTTATTGTTTTGATAAATCTTAAGTTATTTTTAAATCTGAAATAAATTTATTGATTTATTGTTTTAATAAATCTTAAGCCCTTCAAGACAAGTTGTTTGTCTTTTTTATAGAAACTATTGATGTTTCATAATATATCATTTCGTCCCGTTTTAACTAGGAAAAATGTTCAAATGAAAGAAACGTATTATTTTTATCAAGCTCGAAGTCTCATCAATTTAAATAAACTTATTGTTTTTATTAGTCTCACTATTTTGACTTAACGGTTTGTTTTTGATAGTCTTTTACTCATTTTCATAAAATAAGAGTTGCTAAGCTGATAGCAGAAGTTTATCCTACGATAGCATTGAAAACAGAGAATTTAGAATCAATAATTTGAAAACTGAAAGGTACGAATGAAAAATGAACAGATTGAGTTATGATCTCAGATAGAACGCTGATTTAAGATAATCAGTGTGAATCATGACAATCAATTTAATCAGTGTTCTATTTTCTCAGAGTTTCATTACCCACATTGCACACTCGCTATTTTTTTAACGACTTCATTCCCACTCGGTTCATGGCTGATAATAGCGAGCGAATAGCTGACTCATAGTTTATGGCTATTCTCCAATCACCAATAACACTTGATATTCAGATTTAATCTATCATAATAGTCTTTTTAAAGCACATTTTTAATCACAGAGGAATCTGCTATGCGTAGAAGGCTTTATTTTCTGTTGCCCGATGTGAAGCATTGCAAACAACTCGTCACGGAACTACGAAAAGTAGGGCTTGCAGAACGAGATATCCATGTCGTGGCACGTAACGATATCCCACTCGAAGGTTTGCACCAAGCTTCAGTATTGCAAAAAACTGAACTCGCTTATGGCTTGGAATTAGGGGTAGGTGTGGGTAGTATCGCCGGTATGCTGGGCGGTTTATTGGCAATCACTTTTCCTCCCGCAGGTGTGGTTCTTGGCGGTGGCGCAGTCTTGCTTACGACGACGATAGCTGGTGCTGGTTTCGGTACCTTGGTTTCAGCTTTGATTGCCCGTGATATGCCTAATCACGAGTTAGAAGATTTTCAAATCCGTATTGCTGATGGAGAGATTTTGCTGATATTGGCAATACAAACTCCACGAGTTAAAGAGATCAGTCAATTAATTAGAATCACTCATCCTGAAGCGGAAATTAGTGTTGTCAAACCCGCGACAATCCAAAAAACATCTACCCATTTTGAACCACGTTATTTTTGAAATATGCGAATTTTAATCATAAGCGTTGTTCCCTTTTAACTTTTTGCACAATAGCAAAACGATTATTGGGGAACAATTCGATTATTGATGAACAGTGTTTGATATCTGTTTTATCATGTCATAAATTGATTTGACATCACATTCCTTTCACAGTTAACCTGCTCGCATCTTATTCCTAAATTTCCCCCCCCCCATCATCTTTTGGAACCTCAAACAAAACGCTGATTTGACTATTTAACGATACTCAACACTGTCATAAACGGATCGTCATTTCTTGTAAATGGAGAAATCTTATTTTGATCGGGCTACAAGATTTCACAGCGAAGCTATTACAAAAACGCAAATTGTGAGCTAAGCAAACGTTTTTGTGGAGCCAAAACGTTTGCCTAGCTCGGTGTCAAGTATAACCTCATAAAAATCATCCCCAAAACCATTTTATCCCTTAGTGTTCAAAATACAAATAATTGAACATTATAGTTAAATAAGGCCGATAATGATAAAATAAATCAATAGCGAACGACAAGGATTATATATAATAGAGGATTAAATCAAGACTTTACCACAATTTAATCCTTTCTTGTCGTTCGTTATTTAAGATAATCGCATTTTGAGACTGTCACACACAGGCCGGAAATGATGAAAAAATCTATCCCATTATTTTTAGCCGTGACTTTGTCACGCAAGTCATGCTGTGGCGCATGAATCAACAACGCCCATTCTGATATCTAATATTGATAATATCCAATCCACAATGACCAATCACTATGCTCAATCAGTTAAATCAATTAGGCCAAAACAAAATACCTTTTCTATTTGTTATTGATTTTGAAGTCAAAAATTTTTACATCGCCCCATTGGATAAACTAGACAATCAAATTTTATTTTCAATCAATGGATTTTCCAATGCCACACAGTATGCCAAAAATCAACTCCCTCAGAGATTTCAATTAAAAAAAAAGCCGTTAGTTTTGCAAGATACACGGCCGCGTTTAACCGTGTTATCAAGGAAATGACTGAAGGTAATACTTATTTACTCAATTTAACCTTTCCAACCGAAATAGAAATAGAAGAAACCTCACTATTAAATCTCTTTCTTGCCAGTCAGGCTCAATTTAAACTGTATTTTAAAGATCAATTTATTACCTTTTCGCCAGAAAGATTTATTAAAATAGAGAACAATCTGATTAAAACCTATCCCATGAAAGGCACTATTGATGCCTTGATTCCAAACGCTCAAGAAAAAATTTTAGCCGATGAAAAGGAAAAAGCAGAACATACGATGGTAGTCGATTTACTGCGAAATGATTTATCAATCGTCGCTAAAAAAGTGAAAGTCAATCAATTCAGATACTTAGACAAAATAAAAGCCGGCCCGAAAACCCTTTTACAAGTCAGCTCGGAAATTGTGGGCGTTTTAGACAATAATTGGCGTGATAGAATTGGCGATATTTTACTACCCCTTCTACCAGCAGGATCGATTTCAGGCGCTCCAAAAATAAAAACCCTTGAAATTATCAACACCGTTGAAGGGTACAAACGGGGCTTTTTTAGCGGCGTATTTGGCTACTTTGATGGTAACCAATTAGACAGTGCCATCATGATTCGCTTCATAGAAAAAAAGGGCAAGCAATTGATTTACAAAAGTGGTGGTGGTATTACCATTGACAGCCAGATCACATCTGAATATCAAGAAATGTTAGACAAGGTTTATATTCCAACCCTATAGATGTTCAAATCATTTTAGGGCGTGTTCGCCCTTTTGCCGTAATTATCTCATAACGTGAAATAAAAATGTTAAGACGCTTTTTGACAAACGCCCTATTCTTTTTATTACCAGCCTTTGTTATTGGTATTGTTATTTATCACCAAGAATTCAATCGCGAAAAAACGGTTTTAGAAATCCAGGCCATTGAAAGCTTACAAGGGCAAAATGAACAAATTATCAACGAATTTAACTATATTGTATCGGATTTAATGTTCTTAGCTGAACAACATGAATTACAACGCTTATTTGACAAGACTACCCCAGAACAACGCAATATTTTAGCAACAGAATATCGTTTATTTGCGGCGAAAAAAAAGTTTTATGATCAAATTCGTTTTTTAGATGAAACCGGGATGGAAATCGCTCGCGCCAATTTTAATGGCGGTCATCCGAATATTGTCCCAATTGAGAAACTTCAAAATAAAGGAAAACGATACTATTTTCGGGATGCTTTTTTGTTAGAACGAGGAGAAGTCTTTTTTTCACCATTTGATCTCAACATTGAAAACGGACAAATAGAACGCCCTTTAAAGCCGATGATTCGATTTGGTACACCCGTATTTGATCAGGCTGGACAGAAACGGGGTATCGTATTGCTCAATTACCTGGGATCAAGACTACTGACAAAACTTGAACAAAGGGCCGCTAACGCTTCCAGTGAGATTATGCTAGTGAATGCGAAAGGATTCTGGTTAAAAGGCACTCAACCAGAACAGGAATGGGGCTTTATGTACGATCGTGATAACACTTTTGGTAACTCGTTTCCAAAAGAATGGCAACAAATCATTAAAACTCAATCAGGCCAATTTGATACGCATAATGGTTTATTTACCTTTATGACTATCCATCCTCTTTTAGAAGGTCAAAAATCCAGCACTGGGGCACAACAGGCCTTTTCCCCAAGCCTAGCTTCACTGGGGGCACAAGACTATTACTGGAAGATGATATCGCATGTGCCCGCCTCAAGATTACAGGCCATATCACGTCAGATTATAAGCCAAATGGCAATACCCGCTATCGCACTGGTCTTGTTCATTTTGCTGATTATTGCCTTTTTAACTCAAAGCCGTATCAAACATATTAAGGCAGAAGCCGCTTTACGAGAAAGTGAAGAACGATTTAAAGCCATTGTCGCGGCGATTCCGATTCCCATGGTGATTACCCGTCTTTCCGACGGTTGTTTTTTGTATGCCAATGAGCACTATGGAGAGTGTTTCAACATTTCACCTGCTCAGTTGATAGATCAAACATCCCATAACTTGTGTCATTTGACTGACCGGGAACAATTATCAGCCTTACTTGAAAAGGAGGGCTATATCGACAATCTGGAATTGAAAACGAAACCCATTGAGGGCAAGTCTTTTTGGATAATGGCCTCATTTCATCCCATGACTTTCAATGGTGAATCGGCCATGATTGGTGTCGTTTACGACATCACTAAGCGCAAGCAAACTGAAAAGAAACTTCAACAGCAACATGAGTTTTTGCAACATGTTATTGATTCGCTTGATCATCCCTTCTATGTCATTGATGTGAACACGTACCAAATAGGTGTCGCCAACTCGGCCACAAAAGCCTTAGGCCTATGGCCAGGTGCAACCTGTTATGCGTTGACGCATAGGATAAGCGAACCTTGTAACAGCAAAAACGATCCGTGTCCACTTCAAGAAATAAAGAAAACTAAAAAACCGTTTATTCTAGAACATATCCATTTTGATAAAGCAGGCAATTCTAGAAATGTCGAAGTACATGGTTTTCCGATTCTGGATCGTCATGGCAATGTGATCAAAATGATTGAATATGCACTAGATGTCACAGAACGCAAGCGAACCCAAGAACAACTTTACAAACAAAATGAGGAACTACAAGTTCAAAATGAACAACTGGATGCTTTTGCCCATCAATTGGCAGAATTACAAAAGGAAAAAATTTATCAACTGAATAAAGCTTATGAACGTTTTGTACCCCGTGAATTTTTAGCTTTGTTAGATAAACAAAGCATTATTGATGTTCAATTAGGTGATCAAGTTGAAAAAGAAATAACGGTTTTATTTTCCGATATTCGGGGATTTACCCATCTTTCTGAAAAAATGACACCACAAGACAATTTTGAATTTATTAATACCTACTTAGGGCTAATGGAGCCGATTATTCATCAACATAACGGATTTATTGACAAATATATTGGCGATGCCATTATGGGCTTGTTTCCCACCCATGCCGATGATGCCGTCAAAGGCGCGATTGCCATGTTGAAAAAACTCAGGCAATTTAATCCGATTTTACAAAAAAGGGGCAAACAAACCATTGAAGTCGGTATTGGTTTAAACACCGGTTTACTCATGCTTGGCACAGTAGGGGGCCAAAATCGCATGGATGGCACTGTGATTTCAGATGCGGTGAATTTAGCCTCTCGTGTCGAGCAATTAACCAAAGCCTATGGAACCTCTTTATTAATTACAGAACAAACCTATCATAAATTAAGCGAGCCTTCAGACTATAAAATTCGCGTGATTGATCGTGTGACAGTCAAAGGCAAAACGGAACCCGTAACCATTTATGAAGTATTTGATGCCCTACCCCCTATTCTTATTGAACTGATCTCAAAAACATTACCTGATTTTGAACAAGGTTTTCAGTCTTTTCATGATGAAGATTTTGAAAAAGCACAAGGTTTTTTTGAGAAGGTTTTACAAATCAACAATCATGATCAAGCGGCACAGGTTTATTTAGAACACTGTAAAACAGTGTTAGGCATGACGATACCTGAAAAACCCTGCATTTTGATTGTAGATGATACGCCTTTCAATCTTAGCGTCTTATCTACTTTTCTAGGGCTTCACAACTTTGAAGTATTAGCTGCCGACAATGGATACACGGCACTGAAAATGGTTGAATCGAAACGGCCACATTTAATTTTGTTAGATGTGTTAATGCCGAAAATAAACGGTTTTGAAACATGCGAAATACTCAAAAATAATAATAAATTCAAAGACATCCCGGTGATTTTTATGACAGCTTTAGCGGATACCGTCAATAAAGTCAAAGGGTTAAATTTAGGCGCTGTAGATTACATCACCCGCCCATTTCAACAAGAGGAAGTGTTAGCACGAGTTAAAACTCACTTACATATTCGTTATTTACAACAACAACTTCAAGCGAAAAATACCGAATTAGAGATTCATAATGTGAATCTCAAAGACAGAATTAAAACGTTGACGATGCAAACTCATTTATTTTAGCTTATAACTACAAGGATTGTTTATAATAAAGGATTAGATAGTGCCAAGCTTGTCGTTATAGCGTTTCTTATCGTTATACATAAGTCAAAAATCGTCAAAAGTAGGGTGGGTAGGAGCTTCGCGGAAACCCACTACTACAAAAAATTACCTTTAAAATCAAATATTTAAATACTTATGTCTACTTAGCATTGTCATAAGATCGCGATTACTTTTACAGACACAGCCAACAGTTAAAGCAGTTGTCTAAAAGCTCAAGTCACCTAAAGGTGACTAACAGCAAAAGCGCAAATTATAACGGTGGACAGTATATAAATCAAAACAAGGCCAAATATTGTCAGGCGCACTTTTCAGTGAAAAAATACTTTATATCCTTTCTTATAAATAATCCTTGTCGTTATAGTCGTTATAAACTTGAGCATCAAGATCAAAGATTCCACCCATTTCAATGTTTATTTTAGCATATCGTGCATAAAAAGCTGAAAACGGATGTTTTTAAAATTGACATAGC
>JAYQWI020000952.1:0-2932 GCA_035871815.2 Candidatus Parabeggiatoa communis | reverse complement strand
AAGCCGCTAAGCATAATGACTTGGCGGTTTGCGCCTTTGCGCCTTTGCGTGAGATTAAAAAAGAAATAAACTGTCTTTTGCGTTATCGTTTTTCAGGCGTGATTAAAAAGTGAATCCGCCATGATTTTCAAACCCGCCAAGACTTTTGATTCAATCACTTCATCACCCATAAAATCTCCGAGTAGCCCATATTCTTGATCTTCAAGCGTATAAAGTTGTACTAACCGTGCTTTCGGATCAACAATCCAATATTCAGGCACTGTCGCTTTTTCATAAGCACGGAATTTGGTCAATTGATCAACGCGGCGGGTGCTAGGCGATAAGACTTCCACAACTAAATCAGGTGGCCCATTAAAGTATTTTGCGCCTCGTACCAAGCCTCTTTCGGCACCAATAAAAAACACATCGGGTTGAACCGGGCGTGTTTTGTCCGACAAATGAATTTCAAAAGGGGCCGTTAGCACATAACCGAGTTGATTTTGATTGACAAACGATTTCAAATGAAAAGCAATTTCCATCACGGTGTATTGATGATCAAAATTGGGAGCATTACTTATATAAAGGATACCTTCAATAATGTCATAACGACGGCCATCATCGGGTAAGTTGAGATAGTCTTCATAACGCCATTCACCCTGTTTAATCTGTTCAGTGCTTTTTGTCGCTCGTGCGGTTGCTTCAATCATATTAAATACCTCTGTACTGATTTCTAACGCGATGATTGCTCACGCTTTGCACGAAAACGCTAAAAATCACTTGGCCTCTTTGCGTGAGAATAGAACGCAGATCATGAGAATCAGCGTTCTATCTCATTAACTCACTTCACTCCCTATTTTAATCAGTGTAAATCATGACAATCATGACAATCAGCGTTCTATCTACTCTATCAATTTAATACCTCTGTTCTGATTTATCTCTGAGCTTCATGCGGAAGAAAGCCACAAGAAATATTTTCCATTGGAATGCCCATTTCGACCAATTCTGTCATCACCTGATTTTCGGTATTATTACACTGAATAACCATTTTTTCACCCAAGATATCAATATGCACCAAACACAAATGAATGCGTTTGTATTTCGACCAGCCTACCCGCACAGCCATGTACCTCATTCGTTCATCATCAAAAAGTAATTCAACATTTGACCCTGGACTTTTAAAGGAGTCATACTCAAAAAGCAGTTTCTTGATGCAACGTTTATAAAAATCTATTTGAGATGCCATAGTAAGGGTTCCTCTGATGAGGTTGAAAAAACAATTAATTTAAGGTCAAATTCTTCAATTGCAATTTGTCCTACCTCTCTTTTAAAAATATTTTCAAACGCATGAAAAGGCACGGCTAAATAAAGTTTTCTTTCTTGATCCTGGATTTTTAAAAATCTTCGGTATAATCCATACTGACCAACAGCTTTTTCAAGCTCGCTTACTTGAGATTCCGCAAGAAAACTTTTAATTTCTACCGCAATCTTTTCTTGTTTTCTTTCCGCAGCAACCCGTTTTTCTGCGCCAAGATCAGTAGAAAGTTGAGGATCAGTATCAAAATTATACTGCTCATGAGTAATTGTCCATCCTTCTCTGATCAAGGCTTGTTTCACGATGTTGTGATAAGTATCTCTTCGAGACATATTGAATCCTTTGGGGATAAAGTCATGTCGGGTGGGCAACGTTGTTGCCCACCACAAACGGTTTAAACTAACGCGATGGCTGACTAGAATCAGGCTTAGGCTTGCCATCCTGTGAAGCGGCGGGGGTATTGCGTCGAATGTGGTTAATCAATTGCTCCCTGAGTGTTCTCTCTTTTTCGGGAGTCATTTCAGGATAGCCAGTGCCACCGGCACCCCTTTCTGTTTCAAGGTCATCAGGAAACAAAGCCTCTTCAGTCTCTGACAAAGCCTCATCAATTTCAGGTTGAGAGTCACACCAAGTTAACAAGGCATTGGATAGGCCTTTTGTCTCATCAGCAACAGGCGTAATCAGTTTGTCTAAATTTGCCCAATCTCGCGTTGAAAAGAGTTCAGGCTTATTTTCAACTAAGTGGGTGAAGGCGGTAATTGTTTTTGCGTAATTTGACATCATTAAACTCCTATAGCACTAAATGCAGCCCAATAATAACTCTCTTGATAGGGCTTAGATTGAGGTTTCATGTTTTTAAATAAGCGGCGCAATTCTCTTCTCTGAGTGGCATCAAGTGGCAATTCCTTGCTCCATTGCTCCAATTCTTCTTTAGTCGCATCCCGTAACCAACACTGTGCGGCTTGCAGGGCGGGGGCAATTGAGGCTTGGGTGCCCTGTTCTTGCCAAAGCGTGGTGACAGTGTGATAGAACTTGGTCATTAACAGGGCAGTTGATCTATCGCTGACGGACCATAATGAGGCGACTACGCCGGCGACACCGGATTGTAATAGCCCGGCGGGTAAATTGACGACTTCATCGGGTAAATCCATGCCCGGTATACCGGTTTCACAAGCCGAGAGTGTTGCCAGCCGCACGCCGTTTAAGCGCAAATCCAAAAAATCTTTGACGGTGAGCGGTTCATTATTGGCCATGATTAAAGCACTTTCTAAGGGCTTATTCAAGTTGGCAGAACCATGACAAGAAAAATGTAATACCGTGTAATCCGCTAAATTATCCAATATGGCTTGGCGAGTGGCGGCTTCATGTTTGAAAATGTGAGGCTGTGCAAACTTTTCAACCACGCATTGCACTTCGTATTCAGAACTGGGCAAGGGCAAGGCTTCCCCTTTGTCATTGGTAACGGGTTTGGGTTCATCGACGGCCAAGAGACGGTCAGCCGTCACCCGATGCGCGACTTTTCTGGCTTGGGTTAACGATCGGGCATTGGGCGCATAACTGATCGTTAAGGCATCCAAAGCATAACGTTTGCCGGTGGGCGTATTGTTATCCTCTGTCCAAGCGGCATGAAAGGGGAGTAAA
>JAYQWI020000951.1:0-3719 GCA_035871815.2 Candidatus Parabeggiatoa communis | reverse complement strand
TATGGTGGATAACGCCCTAATGGCTTATGGCACGATAGCTATGATTTTTTGAATGATTCAAAAAACGCAATTTGTTACGATGCAAAATATATTATAGATATTAATAAGTGTTCAGTAATTCATAAGTTCAGTATTTAATTTTGTCAGATTTAACCCTAACCCATTGATTTAGAATCAATCAGAGATGACTATAATAAATTCAATGACTTAGCGGATAATGTGACTCAATAAATGATAATAAAAACTTTAAAAACCAAACCTCACCTGATGGATAACTTGGGCAACAGAGATTGATTTGTTATGCTACGCTTTTCCAAAGCGACTTCAGATAATGATTTAATCCCCGCCAAGAGGATTTGAGCTTTTAGGTATCAAGCTGTTAGCTATAATTAACATCAGTCAAAACCAAAACTGAGGGCAGACGTGATTTTTTAGTTTGATAGTTTTTGACTGATTTATGACATGGCACCCTTTATTTATCGCTAGCGATTTCTGAAAACGGCTGGGAAAAATAAAACCCTGTCATAAATCACTAAAAAAACGACGTTTTCTCTTTATTTTTGACTGATACTAAATGCTATAGATGACAACTTGAGTTATATTAATATAAAAAATCAATCAGTTAGTTTAATGAATATTATATCATTATGATTTTAAATGAATTATTCACCCTTTTTTTAAATGATAAAGTCTTTCACTGTAAACATTAAAAAAACGGGCCATGATTGAATTCATTTTTCATTTTTCACTCACATTACCGTCATCAATTTTTAACTCATAATGACCAATATGGAAGTCATACTCGCTCAACCTCGTGGTTTCTGTGCGGGGGTAGTACGTGCCATAGAAATCGTAGAACGTGCGCTTGAGACTTATAATCCCCCAATTTATGTCCTGCATGAAATTGTCCATAACCGCCATGTCGTAGAGAAATTAAAAAAACGAGGCGCTCTTTTTGTAGAAACGCTAGATGATGTACCCCTAGGTGCTTTATGTATTTTTAGTGCTCATGGTGTCGCTCAGGCCGTCGTCAAAAATGCCGAACAGCAGCAATTACAAATCATTGATGCCACCTGTCCCCTAGTCACAAAAGTACACACGCAAGCACAACGATACGCACAACAAGGTTATTTCGTTATCATTATAGGCCATGCGGGACACCCCGAGGTAGAAGGAACACGCGGCTGTGTTCAAGGGCCAGTGCATGTGTTATGCACACCAAAAGAAGTGATGGCATTACAGATTGACGATCCGGAGCATGTTGCTTATGTCACTCAAACCACTCTGAGCCTTGATGATACCAGCGAAGTCATTGAAGCCTTAACCGCACGTTTTCCTTCGATAAAAGGGCCCGCATTGACTGATATTTGTTATGCGACACAAAATCGACAAAATGCGGTACGTCAACTGGCCTCCGATATTGATATCTTGCTAGTGGTGGGTGCCCATAACAGTTCTAATTCTAATCGTCTGCGCGAAGTCGGTACACAAGCCGGTGTTCAAGCCTACTTGATTGAAGATGCAGAAGATTTGCAAGCAGACTGGTTTGCGAATCACCCCATCGTTGGCATGACGGCCGGCGCCTCGACACCTGAAGTCTTGGTAGAAGGTGTACTACAACGTTTACGTCACTTTGGTGTGAACACCATTAAAACGATGCCAGGCAAACCTGAAGAAACCACATTTCGGATACCTCAAATCTTACTCAATCAACATCAAACAACCGGACAAACAACTTAAGGAAGATTCAGAGATGGTACTTTCAAGCCTTACCGCTATTTCTCCCATTGATGGGCGTTATGCCAATAAAACCCAAGTTTTGCGATCCATTTTCAGCGAATTTGGCCTGATTCGTTATCGGATAATCGTTGAAATTCGCTGGTTACAATTTCTCGCTGCTCATCCCGATATTGTTGAAGTGCCCGCGTTGAGCACTGAAGCACAAACCGTGTTAAATGATCTGGCAGAGCGTATGTCTATTGAGTCAGCAGAACGGGTTAAAGAAATTGAACGCACAACCAATCATGATGTCAAAGCGGTTGAGTATTTCATCAGAGAACACATTGCCCACTTGCCCGAATTAGTCGCAGTCAGTGAATTTATCCATTTTGGCTGCACCTCAGAAGATATCAATAACCTCGCTTATGGCTTGATGCTACAAGAAGCACGTAGCCAAATCATCATGCCAAAGATAAAAGAAGTGCTGACTACGCTCACCGAATTAGCAGAACAATATGCTAACTTGCCCATGCTATCGCGTACACACGGGCAACCCGCCTCTCCGACAACACTGGGTAAAGAGATAGCGAATGTCGCCTACCGTTTACACCGTCAAGATGAACAAATAGCACACATCCCCTTAATGGGCAAATTTAACGGCGCTGTCGGTAACTACAATGCCCATTTTGCAGCCTACCCCAATCTTGATTGGGAAAACATAGCCCAACAATTTGTCACCCAACTGGGTTTAGAATGGAATCCCTACACCACCCAAATTGAACCACATGATTATATAGCGGAATTATTTGACACCTTAGCTCGTTTTAACACCATATTAATTGATTATTGCCGCGACACCTGGAGCTATATCTCATTAGGCTATTTCAAGCAAAAAACGATTGCAGGAGAAATCGGCTCATCTACCATGCCCCACAAAGTGAATCCGATTGATTTTGAAAATGCGGAAGGCAACTTAGGGATTGCCAACGCCTTATTTAGCCACTTAGCCGCAAAATTGCCCCTTTCTCGCTGGCAGCGCGATTTAACCGATTCCACAGTGCTACGCAATTTAGGTGTAGGCATAGCCCATAGCCTTATCGCTTACGAATCCTGTCTCAAAGGGATCAGTAAACTAGAAGTGAATCAACCCATAATAGAAGCCGATTTGAATCAAACCTGGGAAGTCTTAGCAGAACCCATACAAACGATAATGCGCCGTTATGGTGTCGCGCAAGCTTATGAAAAATTGAAAGCATTAACACGAGGGCAAGGCATCGATCAAGCCCGCTTACAGGCCTTTATTGCCGACTTACCCATTCCAGAAGCCGATAAAACACACTTACTGAAACTAACACCCGCTAGCTATACGGGTAATGCAGCAACACAAACCCAATCTTTAAAAACTCATTTGTAGGGTGAGCAACGTGGTTGCCCACCATCCCTACTTCAAATCCGTGATAAGCCGTGATAACCCTGTTTTTTGAAAAAAAATGAAATCCAGAATCGCGATTGATTTAGACGAAACATTAGGCGCAACAGTAACCGATTCAACTGCCATCATTGGCTTTCGCCTCAGAGACGGCTGTTTGGAACTTTTGAAACAATTAGAATCAAAATATCACCTCGTTTTATGGACTGTTGCGAGCCGCGCCTACCTCAACAAAGTACTCGCTTATGGTTTAAAAGACTACTTTCAGGAAACCTATTCTTGGGATGAAATCGCTTCAAGTTGGAAAGATATTCGTCAAATTAACGTTGAGTTTCTCATTGATGACGATGAATACCATCAAGAAGCAGCTAAGCAATATGATTTAGAAGATTCTTACATTATCGTACCGGCTTACGGCAGTCTTGAAGATGAAATATAGCCTTTTAAATGGGTACAGGAAATCGAAAAAAGACTTCAATTTTCAATTGAAAATTGATATAGAGTTTATTTAGCGAAGCTTCCCTTATGTACGCCAAACTTCAAACCGAGCTTCGCTCGATCATCCCTTGTA
>JAYQWI020000950.1:0-5949 GCA_035871815.2 Candidatus Parabeggiatoa communis | reverse complement strand
AAACACCCATTTCTATGTGACTTTTTTATAGCCAATTTTCTTCCCTGCAAAGCCGACACCCAGATAGATTCGTGGGCTCGAAACAGTCAAAAACCGTTCACCATAGTGTTTGCTTTTGATTTGCTTTATGGCATTGTTTGTTAAACGGGTCATATTACTACCCGCTTTAGCATATTTGAACTCAATCAAATAAATTTTATTTTCAAATGCCAATACGCCATCAATTCGCCCTTTATCAGTCAACACTTCCAAATCAATTTCAACCCCCATCAATACCAAGAACATATAAAACAGGGAATGGTAATAGGCCTCTTTTTCAATGTGTAATGGATATGGAATTTTGGCAAATAAGGCGCGGATGATGTTCATAAAGCCTTCGAGATTTTCCGTTTGTAAATACTCCCGTAAATTTTCCGCTGCGGGTTGGATTTTGCCTAATTGATTTTGGGTAAAAGTGTCAAAGAGATAGGTTACAAAAGCTTGTTTCACTTCAAAGTTGGGATAGTTCAAAACATATTGGAGCGTTCTTGATTTTTGATCAATTTCGCTTATGGTTAAATAACCCGTTTGAAATAACAGCGCGAAAACATTGAGATTCTCAAGATTATAACTATCAAAGAGAATCTTTGAAACGGTTTGGTTTTCAAACTGGGTGGCATCAAGTGCGCTCTTTTTGATTAACTTCATCAGAAAAGTTGGGGTTCCACTGGCGAACCAATAATTGTCAAATTGTTGTTCGGCAAACAAATTGAGAATTGAAAACGGATTATACAATCTGTCTTTGCCATTCCATGAATAACCGTTATACCAAGTTTTAATTTTAGCCAGCAAGTCTGCCTTCTTGATTCCGAACTCAAAACACAAATTTTGAATAGGCTTATCAAAATAACTTTCCAATTCGCTTTGTGTGTAGCCTAGCAATGTTGTGAATTGTTTTGAGAATGTAATATCCCGTATATTATTTAATTCAGAAAAAATTGACAACCGAGAAAATTTAGAGACACCCGTTAAGAACACAAAGCGCAGAAAAGCGTCACCTGATTTCAAAACAGCAAACAACTCCCTAAGAACTTCACGGTTTTTGGTAGCCTTTTCAATATCATCAATATGATCGACAATGGGTTTATCATATTCATCTACCAGAATCACCACTTTTTGTTGCGTTTTTTCAGCTATTTTTTCAATTAATTCAAAAAACTTATCTCGAACAAATTGACTTGAAAGACTAATCTCGTATTTCCCAGCCACCTTATCCAAAAAGGATAATAATGAGGTTTTAAACACTTCATCATTAGAGTAGGAAATGCGATTGAAATCAATAACAATAACCGGATAAGACTGCCATTCAATCTTATCATAGATATACAATCCCTGAAAAAGGGCTTTATTGCCCGAAAAGATTTCAGATAACGTCGAAACCAACAAAGATTTTCCGAATCGGCGAGGGCGGGAAAGAAAAAAATATTCGCCAGAGTCAATTAATTCTGCAATGTGACGAGTTTTATCCACATACACACAGTTATCTTTGATGATTTTAGAAAAGGTTTGAATACCCAGGGGTAATTTTTTCATATTTGTCTTAATCAGTAGAGGCAATACCGAAGCTTGCCTAACTTGTTGTATTATCAGTATAGCGTTGGATGATGCAAAATATCACAGAGTACCATAGCGTTTCAATGTTTTTTCAACACAGCGTTCACGGAGTAACACAGATAATTGATGATAGAATACTGATAATGCTGATTATGGCCTGATTTACGCTGATTTTTTTAATCATTTTTAATCGGCGTTCTATCTAACTATGTGATATGCTGTTGATTTTAAAAATAGCACGTTTAATTAATAGGTGCTAAAACGGATTGTGCGAAATCATTGCTGGGCAACAAAGCCCAGCCTACAATTGGACAATGAATATGGAAAAATCAATATGGAAAAACAAGGGCTTTATGCCCTATTTAATCATCGTGTTTTTAAATGCCTTTACGGATTTAGGGCATAAAATCATTATTCAAAATGCCCTCTTTAAATTTTATGAGGGCACTGAGTTGCGGATTTATACCGCTATCATTCAAGCGATGATTTTGTTGCCGTTTATTATGACATTTACCCCCGCTGGATTTTTGTCTGATAAATTTCCTAAAAATCGCGTGATTGTCATCGCCGCTTTTATCGCTTTGCCCATCACCGCTATGATTACCGTGTGTTATTACACGGGCGCTTTTTGGTTCGCTTTTTGGCTGACTTTTGTTTTGGCATTGCAAAGTGCCTTTTATTCGCCAGCCAAATATGGCTATATCCGAGAATTGGTGGGCAAAAATAATTTAGCGCCTGCCAATTCTGCCGTGCAAGCTGTTACCATTTCGGCCATTTTGGGCGGCACATTGGTGTATACCCTCTTTTTTGAAAGCTTGTTTTCAACAGACTTTGAAAACCTCGGGGATATTCTTCAATCGGTTAAATATGTGGGATTCTTGCTCATAGTCGGCACGCTCATTGAAGCCTTGTTAGCTTTGCGTTTGCCCTTAAAACAGCAAACGAATTTGATGTTGAAATTCGCTGTCAAGCCCTATTTGAAGATGCGTTATCTCAAAAACAACTTGAAATCCGCTTGGAGTCATCAAGGTATTTGGTTAAGCATTATCGGCTTGGCCGTGTTTTTTGCTATCAACCAAGTCTTACTCGCTAACTTTGGTGCCCATCTCAAGGATGTGGTGGGTGAAACCGATACGCGCATTGCCAACGGTATTATGGCTTTAGCCGGTATCGGTATTATTTTAGGTGCCATTTTTGTCGGCAAGGTGTCTAAAAATTATATTGAAACGGGCATGATTCCCTTAGGGGCTTTGGGTATCTGTGTTTTTCTGTTCAGTCTCACCTTTATTCAAAACTTATGGTTTCTTGCCATCCTGTTTACGGTTTATGGCTTTTTTGGCGGCCTCTTTATCGTGCCCCTTAATGCCCTGATTCAATATTATGCCAAAGAAGGTGAAGTCGGTACCATTCTGGCCGCCAATAATTTTGTAGGCAATCTGTTTATGCTGGCTTTTTTGGGCGTATCTATCGGTTTAAGCTTTCTTCAATTTTCCAACCAAACCACGTTTTACCTACTCGCGACAGTCACGTTTTTCGGTACCCTTTACGCTATCGCTAAATTACCCCAAGCCTTCATCCGTTATATTATTGTCGGAATGCTGAAACGACGTTACCAAGTACAAGTCGTCGGTATGACAAACCTGCCTTCCAGAGGGGGCGTTTTATTATTAGGCAATCATGTCAGTTGGCTAGATTGGGCTATGTTACAAATTGCCTCACCTCGGCCCATTCGCTTTGTCATGTTTCGCAGCTATTATGAGAAATGGTATCTCAA
The DNA here is from genome assembly GCA_035871815.2 of Candidatus Parabeggiatoa communis. Lineage (GTDB taxonomy): Bacteria > Pseudomonadota > Gammaproteobacteria > Beggiatoales > Beggiatoaceae > Parabeggiatoa > Parabeggiatoa communis. Next base: position 2,582 of record JAYQWI020000950.1, on the reverse strand, counting down.
ATGGTTTTTGGATATCTTCCGCGTGATTCCCATCGGACAGGCTGGGAGTAAGCAAGCCCTTGATCAAGTTCAAAAAAGTCTCAGTCAAGGTGAAGTCGTGGCCCTGTTTCCAGAAGGGCATATCAGTCATAACGGCCATTTAAGCATCTTCAAAAGCGGTTTTGAACGGGCCGTCAAAGATACACAGGCCGTCATTGTGCCCTTCTATTTAAGAGGCTTATGGGGCAGTTTATCTTCCTATGCAACCCGTAAATACCGTTATTCAACGGGTTCTGCCGGCCAACGTCGCATCACAATAGGCTTCGGCAAATCACTTTCTCATCAGGCTTCTGCCAGCGAAGTCAAACAAGCGGTTTTAGAAACCGCCTTCCACAGTTGGCAAGGCTATGTTGAAACCTTAGAATCATTGCCAATCAGCTTTTTGCGAACCGCTAAGGCGCAAAGCAGTCAAGTTGCCGTGATGGAACCCAATACCCAGTTAACCTACGGCCGCTTACTGGCAGCCGCCCTCGTTTTTACACGTCAACTGAAACCGGTGATGAGGCATCAACAGAATATTGGTATTCTCCTACCGGCTTCTACAGGTGCCGTTTTAGCGAACTTAGCTGTGATGATCAATGGCAAAACCGTCGTCAACCTGAATTACACGGCCGAGACGAGCATCGTCGCACTCAGCATGGAAAGGGCCGAGATTAAAACCGTTCTGACTTCACAACGCTTTTTAAGCAAACTAGAAGGGCGCGGTATAGATTTAACGCCACTGAAAACGCAAGCTCACTTTGTTTACTTGGAAGACATCAAGCAAGCTATACCCAAATGGAAACTGATTGTCGCCTTGCTACAAGCTAAATTGTTACCCGCAAGCGTGTTAAAGGCCTTCTATTTCAAGAGGATAGCTTTAGACGAAACCGCAGCGATTCTCTTTAGCAGCGGCAGTGAAGGCGTACCCAAAGGCGTGCAACTGACACATCAAAATATGATGGCTAATATCAAAGAGATATCAGCGGTTTTGAACCCCAAAGAAGACGATATTATCCTCAATGCCCTACCCACTTTCCATGCTTTTGGGTTGACAGTCACCACGTTTTTGCCACTGATTGAAGGCATCCCGATGGTATGCCAACCCGATCCAACCGATGCCAAAACCATTGGCCGCCTAGTCGCGCAATATCAAATCACCATTCTGCTCGGCACATCCACCTTCTTGCGTATTTATACGCGCAGTCGCAAAGTGCATCCCTTGATGTTCCAATCGCTGCGAATTGTCGTAGCCGGCGCCGAGCGTCTGAATCCAGAAGTGCGTAACGGATTCAAAGACAAATTTTGCAAAGAGATTTACGAAGGCTACGGTGCCACCGAAACCACCCCAGTCGCCAGCGTCAACATACCCGATATTCTGTTATCTTATTCCGGCGATATCCAAACCGGCAATAAAATAGGCACCGTCGGGCTACCTTTACCCGGCACCACGATCAAAATCGTTGATCCTGACACCTTAGAAGAACTGCCTATTGGGGAAGCCGGCTTAATTCTGATTGGCGGCACCCAGATAATGAAAGGGTATTTAAATGATCCTGACAAAACGCAATCCGTTATCGTCGAAAAAGACGGAGTACGTTGGTATCAATCAGGCGATAAAGGCAAGTTAGATGAAGACGGCTTTTTGATCATCTTAGACAGATACTCGCGCTTTGCAAAATTAGGCGGCGAAATGGTGAGTTTAGGGGCCGTCGAAGCAAAGCTTTCTGAAATCATAGAGAATCCCGATATCGAAATCCTCGCCATAGCCTTACCTGATCCCAGCAAAGGCGAAAAAATTGTGTTGTTAGTCGCCGGCGAAAGCGATATGGATAAATTGAAAGCACAAATGCTTCAAAGCGATATCAATCCCTTAATGCTCCCTAAAACGTATCTTGCCGTAGAAGCCATACCAAAACTCGGAACCGGAAAGGCCGATTTTGCAGGCGCTAAAAAGAAGGCCCTAGAAATGTTGGGGTAGAAGGGGTAGGGTGTTCATACGATTGAAAGAGAAATAAACGCAAAAGGCGCTAAAGACGCTAAAGATGCGCGGTAAGAGATATTGCGTCTCTTGCGTCTCTTGCGTTAATTATTGACAGAATTAATGATGAACCTAAAAACAGACACAATCTACTTTGAAATTAAAACGGTTATCGAAAATGCCCGTACACAGGCCTACAAAGCGATCAACGCTGCGATGGTACAAGCCTATTGGCATATCGGCCGCTTGATTGTCGAACAAGAGCAAAAAGGTGAGACAAAAGCGGAATATGGCAAAGCCTTGATAAAAGAATTGTCAAAAAGACTCACACACGATTTTGGAAAAGGGTTTACGACTACCAATTTAAAGTACATGAGGCCGTTTTATCTGACTTTTCCAATAAGTCACGCACTGCGTGACAAATCTGATGTGAACACCCTGTATCCTGAATTGAGTTGGACACATTATCGCCTCATGTTGAAAGTCGAAAATCCAAAGGCCCGTCGTTTTTATATTCAGGAGTGCATTGAAAGCAAATGGAGTACTCGTCAACTCGAACGACAAATCAACTCATTTTACTATG
>JAYQWI020000949.1:0-2963 GCA_035871815.2 Candidatus Parabeggiatoa communis | reverse complement strand
CCAGAAAATCCAGAAATTCCGCGACTTTATCACCTGGTTATTTGCCTTCGGAATAGTCGGGTTAGGTATGCAAATTACTTTCTCCTCAATCAAACAAGCAGGTGGACAACCGCTGATAATCGTGGTCGTATTCGGCACCCTCAAAGCCGTCTTATCCCTCATCGTCGTTTTGCTATTTGGAGATGAAACCATTTAGCGTCATGAACTGAATAGCTAATAAAACACGTTAGACAGCCAATGTTCAGGAATATGACAATATAAAATCATCAAAATCACAACGTTAAAACGAGGAGTCTTTCACCATGTCTGAAGAAACAAAAAATACCCAAGGCAAACCCAAGTTTAATCGTGGTTCAGCCCTCACTATTTTCAAAAGTGATCGGCATGAAGACTTAATGGCGCTTGTATTCTCTTTGTTAATAGCATTGGGAGTCTATTTTTTGGTGGACTAGTTTTTTTATCCCTGAGTATAACGGGATTTTGGAATTAAATTTAGGGCTGAAAGCTTACCACCTATCAGTTTGGTTTTAAGTCATTGAAAATAGAGTACAGTTCAGGCTTTGGCTCTATTTTGCCACGGAAAGACACGGAAAAACACGGAAATATTCTGTGCATTGAAGTGTCATTCCCTGGCTTTTAATCATCCCAATTCTGTCATGAACGAATAGGAAGAGAAACATAAAATGTTGAGCCTACGCCGACTTCACTGTCTACCCAAATTTTTCCGCCATGTGCTTCAACAATTTGCAGACAAATCAGTAAGCCTAAACCGGTACTTTTTTCGCCAGCCGTGCTTTTAACACTGGTTTTTGAAAACGCTTTAAATAGCTTATCCCGCTCGTTTTTAGGTATGCCTTGCCCTTCGTCTTTGACCGAAATAATGATATTGTTTTCATCACTTGTGACACGCACTTTAGCGGTTGTGTGTACGTGTGAATACTTAATCGCATTACTGATCAAATTATTCATAACTTGTTGAATTTTTGAGGTATCAACCCTTATTTGAGGCAGATTCTTGTCATAATCAAACACCAATTCAATCTGTTTGCTATTTGCGAGCTGGCGGTTAAAGGATATCCCCTCTGTGACGACTGATACGATGTCCGTTTGTAGGCATTCTAATTCCCATTCGCCGGATTCAATTTTGGCAACATCAAGCAGATCATTCACTAAACGTAGCATAAAATGGCTGGCGGTTTGTACACCATCCAGATATTCAAGCTGTTCCGCATCAAGCCTATCTGAAATATCATATTTGAGTAATTGCCCATACCCTTGTATCACACCTATGGGATTGCGTAAATCATGCGCGGCCATTCCCAAAAATTGATTCTTCCGCTCATTTTGTCGATTGGCCTTCTCAAGATTGTTATAAAGATAGAGGTTTTTTAATGCCGCAGCGCATTGGGTTGCCATGATCTGGATGAGATAGCGATCCTCGGCTGTCAGAAATCCAACCTCTTCAAGGTAAATAAAGCCTAAAATATTATCGTTAAGTGCCAGTGGCAACAAGACTGAATTTTTCGGTAAGGATTCTTTTGGAGCTTTGTCGCGCAAAATGGATTCGCAGGTTTGAGTGATGACATCTGCTGCTGAAGAAGCCGAGGTGTTGATAAATTTTCCGGTACCCGCACGAATGACGAGGTTTGATTCTTCATCCGGATGGGCAAGAGCACAGTCGATTGTTGCAATCAGGCTACTTTTTCCGATAGGGCATAAGCTGGTAATTTGGGTTAATACGCCTTCTAAAAACTCTTCCATGGGTTGAAGACGATAGAGATCAGGCGCGGCGTTTAAAATTTTCTCCAAGCCTTGCCGATTGATATCAATAATGGTTAAATCGCGGTAAGCTTTGAGTGTTGTTCTGAGTGTTGTGTAAAGCCTTTGTGTTGTCAGTTCCGTCTTATCTTTGTAATCATCTATATCATAGTGATCTATCACATAGCGTTCAGGCGCAACACCCGGTTGCCCGGTGCGAATGATAAGGCGGATACGCTGGTTATTCAGTTCATTTCTGATGTAGTCGACTAGGCGCAATCCCGCATCCTCTGTTTCCATGACGACATCAACAAGGGCGACTGCAATATCGGGTTCTGCGAGGAGGATTTCCCGTGCTTCTTTGCCAGACATGGCCGTTAATAACTGAACACTTTTGTGTTCAAATTCTAAATCGCCCACAGTCAATTTAGTGACAGCGTGTACTTCTGGTTCATCGTCAACAACCAGTATTTTCCATACAGCAGGGCGGGCGGTTGGGAGAGGATGCGATGGTTTAGGCGGTTGAGTTTTATTCATCACTTGCCCAAGGGTGGTTTCTACAGTCTGTTTTTCGACTGGCTTTTCTTCTGGGGATGCTGTTTTTTTCTTATCACGAATCAGTTTCATAAAAAATGCTCTTTATTTATAATTCTCAAAACATTGTCATAATGGAATTATACTGTCCACCGTTATAATTGTCGTATTGGGTTAGTCACCAGCACCTGACTTTAGGGATATCCAAGAAATAAATTTTCCCAAAAACGATGGTGTTTGAATAAGAATTTACGCGAATTAACGGAATAAAATGGGTTGATATACAAGAGATTAATCCTGAAAATCCTTAAATCTTGAAAATCCTGATTCAAACTGATTGGGATGATTATTTTTTGTGAAGTCCCTTAGCTGTAAAACAACTTCAATCTTGGCCTTCGCAAAATAAATTTGGAACGAAAAAAGTCGCAAAATAAATTCGGAACGAAAATCAATCGGGCCTTCAAGATTTCTCTTGGTGCCTTTTAGAAATGCGGCCATTTTCGTATGTGCTTAGTCACCCCCACCTGACTTTCGCTTTCAGACAACTTATGCCCGCTGTTTGCTATTGGTTTTTTTCAACGCAAGAGGCGCAAGAGGCGCAAGGGGCGCAAGAGATGCTTGTCTAAATAGCGTCTTTTGCGAACTGAAGCGTCTTTTGCGCCGTCACTTAT
>JAYQWI020000948.1:0-3646 GCA_035871815.2 Candidatus Parabeggiatoa communis | reverse complement strand
TAAGTCGTAGCGGTTCTGGCGTTACTTCTGTGACTATCAGGCTAATTGATTCATCTTCTTCTACCGTTTCTTTTAATGATGATAAAATAGAGCCAAGTTTGCGTGAGACTATTACAAATTCACCAAATCAACAAAGGGATTTGATTGTTCGGCTTACTGCACAAGTGAATGATGCTGAGTTAAACAAGGCTTATGATATTGAAGATTGGGAAGAACGTGGGCAGTATGTTTACGATACGTTGAAAACAGTTGCTGATAATAGTCAGGCTGATTTACTAGAGTATTTGGAAATACAACACCAAGCAGGAAAAATTGGTAGTTATGAAGCCTTTTTCATCACTAATGCTGTGTATGTAAAAGATGCCAGTTTGGATGTGTTAGATGCTTTGTCAATGCGAACTGATATTAAATTTATCAATGCTAACAAAGCATTTTCCTTACCTCGACCAAATGGTAATACAAATTTACGCAAGCGTATCCTGAAAAATAATGGTATTGCACAAATCAAGGCAGAACAAGTGTGGGATATTTTTTCTATTGAAGGACAAGGTATTGTTGTTGCCAATATTGATACAGGTGTTGATTATGAGCATCCTGCCCTTAAAGGACAATATCGTGGTTATGATAGTGGTAGTTTTGACCATAATTATAATTGGTATGATCCAAAATATGGTTCGATTGTACCAAATGATTTGTTTGGTCATGGCACCAAAACAATGGGTGTTATGGTGGGTAATCATAATGACGGTACAAATGACATTTATACTGGTGTTGCACCTAAAGCCAAGTGGATTGCTACTCAAATTTGGGAGTTCGATATCGAAACCATTCAAGGAGCACAATGGTTGTTAGCTCCTAAAGATTTAAATGGTAATAATCCACAGGCAAGTAAGCGTCCACACGTAGCCAATCTCTCTTTTATGTTATGTCCAAGTACTTTAGACAATGTTAATGCTTTTCATGCTATTGTAAAGGCATGGAGAGCCGCATGGATATTTCCCATTTTTGGAGCGGGTAATAGTAATGCTCTTGGTTGTCCTACTAGTATTAACGATATGCCTCCCCCGGGTAATTTTCAGGAGGGTTTAACTGCCGGTGCAATAGATTCTAGTAATAACATTCCTAATTGGAGTTACTCAGGAAACTTTGCCAGTACAGGAATAGTAAAACCTGATGTAGTTGCTCCTGGAGGCGGGGTTATAGAGACAACACAAACAGGAGGAGGATATGTTTTGGTAGAAGGAACTTCCATTTCAGCCCCTCATTTAGCAGGTTGTGTTGCTTTAATGCGTTCTGCTGACCCAAGTTTGTCATTTGAAGAAGTTAAGAATATCTTAACTGATACTGCTGACAATACGGTGGGGAGTAATGATCCGCTAACAGGTGACACTAGTTTTCTTCCAAACGTAGACAATGATTCAGGGTATGGACTTATTAATTGTTTTGAGGCTGTTCTGAAGGTATCAAATAATGCAGCAGCCAAACTTCAATGCCCACAAGAACCAACGCTCATTTCATCTGGTTTTGATGGTGAATGGGAAAATGATTCCTTCTATTGGAAAAACCCTGATTTTTCGCTTGCTGGCAGAGAACCTAAAGAAAATGATGTAGTTCTTATCGTTGACGGTGTTACAGTTACATTGAAAGGGGATACAGGCATCAAGAATCCTGAGATTAAGATTAAAGCTCTTTGTAATCATGGTACTTTGAAAGGTGAAGACGGAGATGAATCACTGACAATCGAAGCACCAGAAGGTATCTTCAACTACTTCACTGGTGAGATTAAAGGTGTAAAAGGAGTGTCTACTAGTACATGTGGAAGTGGACAAACGATCAAGTTACAAGCTGCTGAAAACATGCTTGCACCATATCCAAAAATTCCCGGATATGATGATTTGTGGTATTCAGTTAACGGAGACCCAGGCCCTATCTACAATGAAGGTTTGATACAAGCTGGTGATGGTGGTACTGGTACTTTCTGTAGTGGTGACGGTGGTGACGTTATTGTACTTGGGCACGATGTTCAAAACCTCAAAGAATTTGATGTCAGTAGTAATCTAATAAAAGATGGTAAAATTCTTGGTGGACATGGTGGAACTACCACCCATTCGACTACATCTGGTAACGGTGGAAACGGTGGTCTTGCACAAGTCTTTGGGAAATTAGGTGGAACAACCGGTAATGACGATGGTGGTATATTAATTAGTACCGGAAGTGTTGTTGCTGGTAATGGTGGCAAAGGCCAAAATGGTGGTACTAATGGTACTGGCGGTAATTTGTGGCTCGTTGCATACCCTAACGTCTATCTTGGTCCTGATGCAGATTACACGGGAGCTTGCATGAATACTTCAAGTTGTGACACAGTCTCGCTTGACCGTGAAGGACATAAAGCTGGTATGGGTGGGAATGGTGTTTCAAGCCTAGATGGTTGGGTTAGAGTTGAACCCAGTGTTATTTCCATTAACTCCGGTGCTATTCCTGAAATCCAAGGCGGTGACATTACCATCTTTGGTGGCGATGATTTCATCTTGGAATTAAACAACCTCACTAATCCCGATGGTACAGTTGTCGAAGCCACTGGTGATGTTATCTTAGCTGTAGGCAAAAACGGAGTAGTTGACCTAACTGGCAGCACTGGCACAGTCCTAAAAGCAGCCGGTGAAGTCAAAATCTATGCTGATGAAATTAAAACAGATGCAGGTAAACAAATATCTGATATAATTCAAGCAGATAAGATTACGGTTGAACCTAGCAAAATCCTTCGTGATGTCTTATTATCAGGAGCGACCCAAGTAACAGGTCAGCCTAATACTACAATACCGGTTAGCTTAACAGTAGCGAATGGTGGCCCGGTAACTGATACGTTTAACTTCAGTATTAGCGATACAGCAGGTTGGCAATTAGGTCAAATGCTACCTTACCTTGAAGTAGCCGAGCTATCCACGCTTGGAATTGGCTTAGATGTTATTTTACCCTCCACTAATGGGGCAACAAATACCATCACAATTACTGCCACTTCACAAGCTGACCCAACGGTAGTTTCCACAGCCGAAATTACGGTAAAAGTAGCATTACCAGCCGATGCTGGTGAATATAGCACCTCCGGCAATGTTCTTAATGGACAGAACCAACCTATTGAAAAGGTTACGGTTCAAATTGCTGACAAAATTGCTACCACTGATGAAACTGGCCATTGGTCAATTGTTGGTATCACTGAAGGCGAATACACGGTAAATGCCAGTAAAGAAGGCTATACCTTTGAACCAGCCCAAGTGAACTTAACTGGTGATGAAACTGCATTGCAAGTAACATTGGTTATGTTGTCTGAACAAGTTAGCTACAGAGCCTTCGGTATCCTGAAAGACAAAGAAGGCAACCCCTTACCCGGTGTCACCATCAAAATCGGCGATAAAACCACGACTACCGATGCCACAGGCTCTTGGGAAATCAATGGCTTAGCCGAAGGCGAGTATACCGTGATTACCAGTAAGGCGGGTTATCAGTTTGACTCAAAACCCTGTGTTGTCAGTAACAATGTAAAGGTGTGTCAACCGGCATTGAAACTCGAACCAGTGTTAGATGTTAAAGTCGTACCCGAACCGCGGATTGCCAAACAAGGTGAAAACGTGACTTATAGCATCACCGT
>JAYQWI020000947.1:0-10790 GCA_035871815.2 Candidatus Parabeggiatoa communis | reverse complement strand
GAAGCATCGCGTCTCTACGAAACCGCGAATTGTAGAGACGCGATGCTTCGCGTCTCTTTGCGGTAAAATACCTGTTTATTTGTGGTTCAGTACTTACAAAGACGGTTGCTGTCTTTTCCCCTTCGGATGCGGGGTTAAATTCAGTTAAAACTTCGCACTCCGCAGAGGCCGGAATATCTTTACCAGAACAATCATCTTTGCTGATAGTGAATTCCGTAGAACGAAGCGTCGTCACGTTTCCAACGGCATCAGTCGTGATAGCTGTCGCCACCTCAATGGTGTCTATGTGTAAAGGAACATCACCACGATTTGAAAGGGTAAAGGTTTGCTCTGAATCCTCAGGAGCAAATGTAGCTGATATAGGTTTTATGACCAAGGAGCCATCAGCCCATACAGCATTGCCCATTGTCATCATTCCTACGATGAATGGGAATAAACAAGAAGACGTTTTTAGCCTGCATCAATACCTCTCGGGCAATACGCTCTCTCCATCGCTTTCGTGGCGAAAGCCCCAGATTTGTATCCCGCCTAGTAGGCGGAACACGTTTTTTGAGTATTGCGCTCATAAGTTTCTACCTTTAAGTTGGTATTTAAAGAAAATAAGTTTGCTAATTCTTTGAATTGAATTGGCAAACCTACCTACGTTTAAAACATTTCGGACGGGATTATAAATCCCGTCCATTACTGATTGCCCCATTCTACATTAAGGCAGTATCAAGTTATTGTTGTGCCCCTACACTGAGGTTGCTGAGGATACCGGTTTTTTTGTCTCTCATAAAATACTGTACCCTTGTTACCCCAGCAGGTGTATCGGTTACTACCTGCAACCATGCATTCACATCGTTCCAATCACCTGGCAAATCTTTGGCCCATTGACTTTCCGAATCGGTATGTGTCAACCGGACAAAATCTTTCGGTTCAATGGTATAGTCTCTCGTACCAACAACAACACCGTAACCATCATACATGTTTACTTTAACAGTAATTGTTCCGGCACTGACATTGTTAATACGAACACTGAAATAGTCCTCTCCTTCCTCTGGGGGAATACCCAAGAGTGTGAAGATACCCTGTTCACCTTCTCGTATTTCAGGAACTTCCGGAGTCAAGTCAACGAGAGGACCACCTTCAATTCTACGCCCGGTCATCATATACTTGAGTACATCAGGTGAACAACCACTATCACTAGCACTACACCCTAGTTTCATCATTGCCCGACCGCCCCAAGTGCCACCAATATTACTCAAATCAGCCGATGTAAGGCGCTTAGTTTCCAAAGGTCCAAGAGAGCCGCCATCTAGCAAATCTTGATTTTCAAATAGTGGCGTTCCCCTGACATACAATGAACCATAAATAGGAGAGATTGTCGCATCCGAATTGGTGTTAGTAATGTAAAGTACGCCTAAGTCTGTGGCATCGGGGTTAGGGACATTTAGAGCATACTTCCAAGAAGGTTCAAATTTGGTGTTCTCTTCCATCTCTTCTATAATTCCTTTAAACTCTTCAAAGCGACTGCAATCATAGCCAACACCATGCCCTGCTAGAGTTATCCATCCAACTGGTGTGCCAGTTACTGTATCGTAAACTGTTGGAGCGTTTTCATTACCATCATGTACATAAACTACACGAGGCGGTAAATCATTCAAATTCGCATTTTGAATAATTAATGGGAATAAATTATAGACGGTTAGATCACGATTGTTATCTAAATTCCAATCGACATCAACTTCTACAAAAACATTGAAAAAACTTTCAGCTGGAAAATCTCCACTATTCGTTTTGGCTTCTATTTCACCTATACTACGAGATATAGTAGGAGCAGCACTACCAGCTTTAACAGAATTAGCTGAAAAATCAGCTTCACAACGTTTTTGTTGGCTAAAATGATCCATCTGGAATGATAGGATTTCTGTATGTACTTCATCCGTATTACTAGGGCCTTCTTCAAACTTCACAGGAGGAGGTATTGGAAGATAAAAATCACTATCCTTAACAGGGGTTGTTGAAAAACCACCGAATTGTATCATTCCAGTTCCTATTGTATCACATATATAAGCACCTTCTTTATCAATGCTATCGGGATCACTGGAATCCTTGTGCGGATCACTGCGACCGATTTGAGTAGCATAATCAATTAAGACCGGACTCATGAATAAACATTCTGGAGCACTAGGACAACCACTAATGTTTAATTGTTGTCCCCACTCCTCAGTGAGTCTAATCCCAAATTGCCCTAAAGAAACCGTTGTATCAACGCCCGCTTCAGGAAATGACGATGCCACAGAAGGCATAAATAGCCCACCACATAGAAAAGACACCGCAAGTACCCACATCATTACCCCTTGGGCAAGCGAGTCTCGCCATCGCTTTCGGGACAAAAGCCCCAGATTGGTGTCCCGCTTGGATGCCGGAACACGTTTTTTGAGTATTGCACTCATGATTTTTTCTACCTTAATGCAGTTAGTCTAAAAAAATAATTTGCTCATTTATCAATAGAATTAGCAAATTAACCTTAATTGAGTTTGGCATTCTCAATTCTCCTCAATAACGTTGTTCGGCCGTGCTACCCAAAATTCCATACCATTAATTGACGGATTTGGAATCTGAGGAAAAGTCCAAATGCTCAGAACTGAACAACGTAGCACCTTCAACGCCTTGCCATCGGCTCAGGTACTCAATAAGTGAGTTTTCTTATTAATTATTAAGACTGACAAATGGCTCAAATTTGCCAAAAAAATTTGTCAACCGTTTGCAAAAAAGGCCTATTCATATATTTATGTTATTTTAAAATACTTAAGTTATTTCGCAACGACTCTAATACCTGATTTTAGCTTATTACATTGATGTCAAAAATCAATTTTTTTTGCAACTTCGTTTAATCTTAATCTTAAATCCTAATTTGTAAATCTTAAGATTTGAAGCCCTAAATTTTTGAAAACCTGCACATTATAGACAATAAATTTTATTTTATCTATCGTTTTTGAAAATGGTTTCATTTTTTTTGAAATTGTCTTTAAACTGCTCCCCTATTTTTGTCTAATCTTTACCCACAAGTCTGTTATGAACGAAGTTTGTACTGAAATCCAACAAAACTAAAATTTGTACTCCAACAAACTCAAGTTTGTACTCCAATAAAATAGAGTTGGCACGAAAAAAAATAAAAGTTGGCACGAAAAACAAATAAAGTTTGTATTCCAACAAACTAAAGTTTGTACTCCAATAAAATAAAGTTGGCACGAAAAAAATCCCAAGTTGGCACGAAAAAAACTCAAGTTGGCACTAAATTTACAATCTTCTTGTGGCTAAATATCAATCCATATTGCCTATTATATAATTAGCAAATGCTTATTTGATCTATTTGGATTTGATTTTGTAGCCCATTTGGCTTATGGCAAATAAGTTGTTCATAAATGAGCTGATTTTTTGGCCGTTACTAAAAACAGGTTTTCACGCAAAAGTTAGGGCGCATCATGAATGCCGTTAATTATGGCTTACCACAAAAACGCGAAAGAGTGATTATGATTGGACGACGGTTTGTATCTTCAATTGTTTTTCCACAACCGACGCATTTTTTTGAAGTGGGCAAGCGGGCAATACAATTTGGGGTGTTTTTGAAATCATGGCCGACAGCGATCCCACCCGACATTGATCTAAAATTATAGATTGATATCAATATAAACGCTAAAGACGCTAAAGACGCTAAAGACGCTAAAGATGCTCTCTCTCAATAGAAATCGACTCTTTGCGCCTCTTGCGTCTCTTGCGTCTCTTGCGTTAGTACCCGACGCTCGCTACCCTACATGGCTTTTTCAACTTGATGTTTGGTAATAAGTTCTCGAAAAATAGGCACTAATTCATTAGGGACTTCCATCATTGTGTGACTTCTATCGTTGAATGCGGCTTCATCTTCTATTAAAGCTTCTGTTTGATTTTCGTAGTGGGATGTCACTTTTTTGATACGTTCTTCATTCCAGCCTAGGGGGAATTGCTTGTTTTTCATTTTACATTCTCCGTCGTCTACGTCGCCGATAGGCAATAAGTGCTTTTCCTTTGAGTTCGTATGCTGTGATCACAAATATACTTTCTGGTTGTAGATCAGGTACATAAATTATTTTGATATATCGACCAGTAAGAGTTTGTCCTATAGCTACTCGACTCCCATCATGCCCTGGACGATCTTCACCCGGGGCTATCATCACTTCTTCTACTTCATATTCATCAACGTCATGGTTATAAATATGAGGTAATCCGGTTCCTTGATCAATATAAAAACGAATTTTCATCTTGGTTTTGTGTTTATGATTATTTAAGACAATATAGTTATCTTCTATCAGTTTGTTGTCAAATGCGACACGAACATCATTTTCCTCACAAGTTGCCCGACATCAAAAAAATCAATCTGAATTTGGTTTCAAGGCAAACTAAAGTTGGAACGTAAACCAAGGCAATTTTAATTTTGTTTAAGCACCAGCAAAGTAATATCATCATATACTTTTTGTGTGCTGATATGTTGCCGCACATCGGCAATGATGATCTGTTGTATTTCTTTGGCAGCAGTTTGATGCCAGTTGCGACTAATCACTTCACATAACCGTTCTAATCCATACATCTTTTTATCCGGATTTCGTGCCTCTGTAATCCCATCAGTATAGAGAACGAGTCCTTCTCCTGGTTGCAATGATATCTCTTTATGTGAGACAAAATCAGCAATATCATCCACTACCCCTACAGAAAAACCTAAATCAAAGGTGTCAATATGCTCAATCTGTCCCTCTTGGCGGACGACTAAAACCTCTTCGTGTTGTCCGGTTAAACTTATCCTTCCGCCTGCTCCCTGTCTTGAGGGTTGATAATCCAGTAAAGACAGCGTTAAATTTTTGTCTATCTGAACACGTTGTAGATTATCATAAATAGCATGATTGAGCAGATTCAAAAAGGTTTTAGGATCACTCACCTCATTAGTCAGTAAGGTACGCACAGCCATTTGTACCATCAACATTAATACGCCGCTTTCCAATCCATGCCCTGTGACATCACCAATACCAATTTTTATACCACAATCATGTTGTAAAATGTCATAGTAATCGCCCCCCACTTCATCAGCCGGTTCCATAAAACAGGCAATGTCTAAATCCTTGATCTGTTCTAGCTCTTGTTGTTTGGGTAAAACCATTTTTTGCAATTGACGGGCGACTTCTAATTCTGCGCTCATACGTCTATTTTCTTCTTTGAGACACTCGTTGAGCTTCAGAATTTCTTGATTTTGTTTTTGTAATGTTAAAGTCAACTCTTGAATGCGTAGATGAGTCGTGACACGCGCTAACACTTCTTCGTGTTGTATGGGTTTAGTGATGTAATCCACACTACCGACTTCAAAGCCTTTAATTTTATCCTCGATACTCGTTAAAGCCGTCATAAAAATCACCGGAATGTCTTGCGTATTTTCCTCTGCTTTTAACCTGCGGCAGGTTTCAAAGCCATCTATGCCCGGTGGCATCATGACATCCAACAAGATCAGTGCCGGTTGAATACACAGTGCCCGTTGTAGTGTGAGTTCACCGTTAGTCGCGATTCGCGTTGCGAAACCTTGATCCTCTAAATAATCAGACAGTACACTTAAATTGGAGGCGTTATCATCAACAATCAAAATCAGGTTGTCTTCAAAATCCGCTTGCGTTAAATCCGCTTGCGTTAGATTGTCTGATGTGATCTGCGCTTGAAAGGATTCAATTAAGGCTAAAATTTGTTTTTCTTTAAAACCTTTGGCTAAATTGTGCAGTTTACGGGCAAAGGGAATCAATTCTGGTGCGAGTTTTTCAATATGAGCGGCTCGTTTCTGAATACCGCGCATATTGCCTGTCATTGTTAATTCAAATAAGTATGCTATTTCTTCAGGCGGTGGCGCTATAAGCGGCCCTTCTACTTCATGATGGGCTGATAGCGTCTCTTTCTGGCTTTCCTCATAAACCCATTCCAATTTTAAATAACGTTCCAATACGGCAAAGAGTTTATCAGCGTCCACCGGTTTAGGCAGAAAAGTATTACATCCGACGACTTGGCTCTTATCTTTCTCCTTTTCAAAAACACTGGCCGATATGGCAATGATAAGCACATCAGTTAATTCTGGGATTTGCCGTATGGCTTGTACCGCTTCAAATCCAGTCATCACGGGCA
This sequence comes from Candidatus Parabeggiatoa communis, assembly GCA_035871815.2. Taxonomy (GTDB): domain Bacteria; phylum Pseudomonadota; class Gammaproteobacteria; order Beggiatoales; family Beggiatoaceae; genus Parabeggiatoa; species Parabeggiatoa communis. Next base: position 4,616 of record JAYQWI020000947.1, on the reverse strand, counting down.
TCACTAAGTCTGTTAGAATGACATCAGGTTGAATTTCGCGCGCCTTTTCAACTTCTTCTTGACCATTTATGGCCTCTATGATTTCAAATCCGAGCGGTTCAAGCAGGCCGTGCAATACTAAACGATTGGCTTGTTTGTCATCCACCACCAAGACTTTTCGCCGTTTTCCTTTATAACCCATGATTTCTCCGGTTCGGGTTGATTTCAATTCTGCTTTTGCGGTAACCACTGGCAAGCTTAAATCAAACCAAAAGGTACTCCCTTTTTCTAATTCACTCTTAACGTGTAATTGACTACTCATCAATTCGACTAATTGCCGACTAATGGCGAGGCCTAAACCGGTACCTGCTGCGCGACTTTGAATATCGCCCACTTGTTCAAAAGGCAAGAATATTTTTTCTAATTGCTCTGGTGTCATGCCAACACCCGTGTCTATGACTTCAAAACGAAAAAGGTGAAGAGCTTGGTTGTCACCTATTACACTGACTTTCAAAGTGACTTGCCCATGATCGGTAAATTTAATCGCATTACCCAATAGATTGATTAAGACTTGTCGTAACCGTTTTTCATCGGCTTCTACCCCAGAAGGTAGTTCGTGATGATGTTCATAAACAAAAGTCACGTCTTTTTCTTGTGCCCGCATACTAATGATGCTCGCAAGACTTTCCAAAAAGTTGGCTAAATGAAACGCGGTAGCATAGAGTTCCATTTTACGGGCCTCAATTTTGGATAGATCTAAAATATCATTGATGAGGGTTAATAAGTGTTCGCCACTTTGTTGGATAATGTTCAAACCATCAAATTGTTGAGTCGTTAATCCTTTGTTGCGTATCAAAATTTGGGCATATCCTAAAATGCCATTCAATGGTGTTCGCAGTTCATGGCTCATATTGGACAGAAAATCACTTTTGGCGCGGTTAGCGGATTCTGCGATCTCTTTAGCGGTTGCCAATTCCTGAGTCCGATCCAGTACCACTTGTTCTAAATGATCGCGGTGTTGTCTCAGTTCTTCTGTACGTTTATTGATCTCTGTTTCCAGCGGAATGAGGGCAATTTTATTCAGCGTAATCCACAAAATCACACCCAATAGCATCATAATGATCGAAAAAATGATTAAGAGTTGCCAATTCAACTTGTTGATAATCTTTTCTATTGAAGCCAGATCATTCGCTATTTCTAAATCAAGATAATTATTCTGTGAAAAGGAGACTCTACGCTCAACTGAATAAGTGTTTTCAGTCGGTATTTGACGTGTGTAGTTGACAAATTGAAAACCATTTTTGGCAGTGGCTGTCAAAGTGACAATATGCTCATGTTTTTTAGCCCAATCAAGCAAAAAAAGACGTACAGCAGCATAGTCATTTTTCAAAAAGGACTCTGATATAAATTCACTTATCAAATCAAATTCTAAGGTAACACTTTGTTTTTCGTTATCAAGTAGCTGATGACGTTGTTGGGAGGTAATTAACCCGCTGGCTAAGACAAAAAAGCTTAATAATATTATGAAAAATAAGAGGAATAAACGGCCGTGTTGGAATGGGTTAGTTTTTAGGAACATTTTTTCAGTTCTCCGTTGTTGAGTGGGCAACGTGGTTGCCCACAAGGTATTATTGCCTTGATTTTTCTTGATTTTTCAATTGCTCAACGGTTCTTAAAATATAGCGTAATTCATTATAATCCTGATCGTCTACCTTTGTGACTCCGGTAATGGATTTTTTAATTGACGTTAAAATCGTTTTACCTTTTGGGTGTTCGTTGAGATTTAAGAATAGCTGTCGCACTTTATCAAGTTGTTGTTGGGGAAAACGGTGAGTCGCGACAAAAAGATGAACAGTAATAGGGGGTGTCCAAGTCAAGACTTTTATGCCTTGTTGTACATATCGGTTAAAAATATCTTTTTTAATGGCACCGGCTTCAAATTCACCGAGTAACACACCTAATACGACATTTTCATGGCTCTTGATAAATTGATAATGACTGAGCTGATCAACTGTCATACCGGCTTGCCATAATACGAAGCGAGGGACAAAATGGCTCATAGTTGAATTAGGTGAACCAAATGCAAAACCCTTACCTCGTAAGTCAGTTAATGTTTTAATCCGGCTATTTTGGGAAACAATGATTGCGCCACGAAAAGTAGATTGCCCCGCAACTTCAATTTTCGCCAATAAGTGTTTTTGGCCATAGTTTTCGACTAACTTGACATAAGGGGCAGGGCCAAGATAAGCCAGATCGACTTTATCTTCACCAACCCATTGAATATGGTTTGCATAATTTTTAGCGACTCGTAAAACCACAGGCTGATCAAGTTCATCAGAAAGATAATTGATCAGTGGTGTAAATCGTTCTAACAATTCTTTGGCCGTTAGGTAGGGATGTATCCCGAAAATATAAGGGTTTTCTGTTTCGGGTTGGGCGGCAAAAGAAACTGAAAGGAGGGCCGATATTGAAAAAACGAAACTAACAAATTTAATCCATTTTGGCATGATTTTGTTTACAAACAATTCTATTTTAAGCGGTTAATTTTCGGATGAATATAAAACCGTTGGAACTTAAGTGTCATCAAAGAAGCGATTTTATCCTGATGTGTCGTTGTGAGATCATCCAAATAAGTCTCAAGACTTTGTTTAAAACCGACATTCCGTACTGAAGATTTGAATTTTTATTGCTGTAAATGTGATGCTATACCCAAGTTCAAAGCTACATTTTGGACTTTCAGCTGATTTTTTAGCGCAAGAAAAAATATAAGAGTAGCATTAGTTTTTATCAATAAGAAATTATAAATCTTTTCAACACTTTAATCTTGACACTAAAAAAAATTCACCGTAGTATCAGTATTCGCTAATATAATTAAAATCTAATTTTACTTTTTTAAAAACACTTTAATAAATACTTATTAAAAATAGATTTTTTCTATATTAATTAAAACTATCTAAAACTTGCCAATTCTAAAGGAGAAGGCTTTATGATGCTAGGTACATTGCCTGAAGATGAACAAACGCAGTTACTCACCCAATGGAATCAGACGAATGTCGATTTTCCATTAGATAAATGTGTCCATCAACTCTTTGAAGAACAAGTGGAACGCACACCCGATGCCGTGGCCGTTGTTTTTGAAGAATCCCATTTGACTTATCGTAAATTGAATACTCGTGCTAATCAATTAGCCCATCACTTGAAAGGCCTTGGGGTAAAACCAGAGGTTTTGGTGGGCATTTGTGTCGAACGTTCTATAGAAATGATTGTGGGTATATTGGGGATTCTCAAGGCGGGCGGGGCTTATGTGCCTTTGGATCCGTCATATCCGCAAAAGCGTTTGGCTTTTATGATGAAAGATGCTCAAGTGCCCGTGTTATTGACTCAGGAAAATGTACTTGCAAAACTTCCTGAGCAAGAAGCTGAGGTTATTTGCTTAGATACCAACAAGGATATTTTCTCTAAAGAAATTGCGGAAAATATCAATAGTGGCGTTGGGCCAAACAATCTGGCCTATGTTATTTATACGTCAGGTTCGACAGGTAAACCAAAAGGTGTAATGAACGCTCACGAAGGCGTTTGCAATCGCTTGCATTGGATGCAAGATGCCTACCGATTAACGGCAGATGATCGTGTTTTACAGAAGACACCATTTAGTTTTGACGTATCGGTTTGGGAGTTTTTCTGGCCATTACTCGCTGGCGCTTATTTAGTGCTGGCAAAACCTGAAGGACACAAAGACAGCACTTATTTAGTCAATTTGATTGCTGAACAGGGGATCACCACACTCCATTTTGTTCCATCGATGCTTCAGGTGTTTTTGAAAGAAAAAAATGTTGAGACATGTGACTGCTTAAGGCAAGTTTTTTGCAGTGGAGAAGCATTGCCTTTTAAAGTTCAAGAAGATTTCTTTGCACGTCTGGGTAAAACCGAATTACATAATCTCTATGGCCCAACGGAGGCTGCTATCGATGTCTCTTTTTGGCAATGTCAACGGAATAGCAATTTAAATATTGTGCCTATTGGTCGTCCTATTGCTAACATACAACTTTATATCCTTGACAAGCAACTACAAGTAGTGGCTATCGGTAACGAAGGAGAACTCCACATTGGTGGTATAGGCCTTGCGCGAGGCTATCTGAACCGTCCAGAACTGACAGCGGAAAAATTTATTTCTAATCCTTTCAGTGAAGTACCCAATGCACGTTTGTACAAGACAGGAGACTTGGCTCGTTATCAAGAAGATGGCAATATCGAATATTTAGGGCGCATTGACCATCAAGTCAAAATTCGCGGATTTCGCATTGAGTTGGGAGAGATTGAGGCGAAACTACAGCAGCATCCCGATATCAGTGATGCCGTAGTCATCGCTCGGGAGGATGTCCCTGGTGATAAACGAATCGTGGCTTATATCGTTGTGTCCCAACTACCAGCACAACGGGTTCCCTTGCGTAGTGAAGGCCAAATTAAATGCGTGATTGCAGATGACAAGATTTATCCCTCAAGAGAAGTCACCACCTTTGATATTTCTTATGGGGGTGTTGGTTTATCGGGAATGCTCGCTGTGGATTGTCATCAGGGTAAACGGCTTGATGTGTGCTTGCGTCTGCCGGATATGTCTGATGCACTTTGTGTGGAGG
>JAYQWI020000946.1:0-5633 GCA_035871815.2 Candidatus Parabeggiatoa communis | reverse complement strand
AAATATTCAATAAACCCCCAGTTGGGAATTTTTCAGAAAATAACTTGACTAAGCTGCTAGATAATGCTTCCCCACTACAACACCAATATTTAATATGCTCTAGCTGGTGTAGTTCTTGATCTCCCAATTCTAAAATGGTTCTCAACAAAGAAGGTACGAGAACCAAACGTGTTATCTTGTGCTTATACAGCATATCAATAATGCCAATCACATCCCGCGTTTTCTCTTCGCTCAATACCACCAAAGGGAACCCCTTTAGTAACGGAGAAAATAGCTCTGCTATATGATCAACAAAATTCATGGAAGTACGATGACAGCACACCTCTGATGCCTCAAAAGGATAAGTTTCCCACATCCATACCAATCGATTAATCATTCCTTCGTGGGTACCTAGTACCCCTTTAGGATTTCCCGTCGAACCTGACGTATAAATCACATACGCCAAATTAGAAGGGACCATATCATTTAAAGGATTCGCCGTGCTTAATTGTGACAATTTTTGTGCTTGTGTATCTAAGCAAACCACTTGTTGTGAGTTGATTTTTGGCACTCTATCAAGAAGACTGGATTGAATCAACAACACGGGCACTTGGGCATCTTCCAACATAAATTCCAGACGCGCAGCCGGATAAGCGGGATCAAGTGGCAAGTATGCGCCTCCCGCTTTTAGAACTCCCATCAGGCCAATCACCATTAATAGTGAACGTTCTAGGCAAATACCTACCATTGATTCAGGTTTGATTCCCAATGTTTGTAGATAATGTGCAAGTTGATTGGCTTGACTGTTTAATTCTCCATAGGTTAATTGTTGTTCTTCAAAAATGATCGCGACAGCATTGGGGGTTTGTTCTGCTTGGATTTCAAATAATTGGTGTAAACACTGGTTGGGATAATCGCTCTGAGTTGTGTTCCACTCGACTAGCAATTGATGCTGTTCTGCTGCTGTTAGCAGTGGCAACTCTGAAATTAGTTGTAATGGATCTGCAATAATCCCTTCAAGCAAGGTCTGGAAATGTCCAACCATTCGAGTGATTGTGGTCGCTTTGAACAAGTCCGTATTGTAGTTAAAGGTACCCACCAGTGAATTTTTGACCTTCATTATTTCTAAGGTTAAATCAAACTGGCCTTCCTGCTGTGTCATTTCAAAAGGTTCCAGTTCAAGTTCTCCCAAATTCACTCTGACTTCAGTTTCGCCTGGGACAAACAATTCTGTTATTTTGCTAAATTGCTGTGGCTTTTGATAAATCATATCCACTTGGAAAAGTGGTGAGCGGCTAGGATCGCGATTAGGTTGTAGGCGTTCGACCAATAATGGAAAAGGATAGTCTTGATGTTCCAGAGCCGCCAGTACCGTTTGGTGTACTTGTCCCAAAAAAGCCTTAAATGTGAGTGATCCTTTAAGTTGAGCTCGCAAAACCACTGGGTTCACAAAGTAACCAACAATGTTGGTCAATCCACTCTGAGTCCGACCCGTGGTTGGCGAACCCACAAGAATATCTTCCTGGCCCGTGTAGCGGTGAAGTAATATCTGATAGACCGCGAGAATAATCGTGTAAAGGGTCGTTCCCTCAGTCTGTGCCAGTTCCTGGAGTTGTTGGGTTAATGTGTCGGCGATGACAAAGCGGACAGAGGCACCTTGATAAGTTTGTACGGGGGGGCGAGGATAATCAGTGGGAAAAGTGAGTACTGATAATTCTCCGGCCAACTGTGGTTGCCAATAGGCCCATAAACGTTCTCCTTTAGCACTTGCCAACATCTCGCTCTGCCAACGCACGTAATCTGCGTAAGTGTGCTTGATAGGGGTTAGAGAGGGTTGGTGCCCAGCTTTGATAATCGGGTATATTGTCCCCAACTCCTCTATCAACATCCACAAAGACCAACCATCAAAGACAATATGGTGGATAGTCAATAAAAGGATGTGGTCTTGTTGAGCACGAGTAAATAAACTCACTCGTAGCACCGGACCTTGTTCCAGATTAAAGGGCCTTTTGTATGCTTCAATAACGCGCTTATTCAACTCCTCCCATGACCAAGCTGAAGCATCAATCTGTTCAAAGCGAACGGGCTGATATTGAGCAACTTTTTGTAAGGGGTTCCCCTCGTTCAAAGTAAAAGTCGTGCGTAAGCAAGGATGGCGATTGAGCAATGCTTGGAAGGTATTTTGCAAAGCCGACACCGAAAGAGTCGAACGAATGCGTAAGGTAAGTGCCGTGTTGTAGGCAACACTGGTTGGTGCCAGTTGATACAAAAACCACAGGGCCTGTTGTCCGTGGGAAAGCGGATAAGTGTCAACCGGTTCGTGCAATTTTGAAGCCGTTTGGGTCAATGATGCCCCTACTTCTTCACTAGGCACTTTTGTCGTGATGGTGCTAATAACGGCATCTGAACGGGTCTGATAATACTTGTAAAGGCCGTTTTGATACTTATCACATAAAAATTGAGCAATTGACACAATGGAGGCATATTTAAAAAATAAAGTTGACTCTATTTCAAGGTTATACATCTCATTCAGTTGATTAGCCAATGTTAGAAAACCAATCGAGTCAAAGCCATATTCATCAAGTCTTTGATTTGAATCAATTTGGTGTTCATCAATTTTTGAAATGGCTAATACCGTATTCAATAAATCTTTTTGAACGGTTTCTAACAATTGATTTTCTGAAAGAGGTACTGGCGATGGCATGTTGGTCACATCGTCACTGATTAATTTGAGTGAGGGTTCAACAGTTGATATCCAATACCGTTCTCTTGCAAACGGATAAGTTGGCAATGAAATACGTTGCGGTTTTTGTTTCCAATAAAGCAATTGCCAATCTATATCTATCCCTGATACACACAGTTGAGCCAACTTGGTAAATTCTCTATCCTCAATAATAATTCTCAAAAATTCTTTTCCAGCTCTTCCATCAAGTAGCAGCTTAGATTGGCTTTTGTGACTCTTAGTATTGCCATGATAACAATTTTCTACTCCGGTTTGTTTTTGAACGTATTGGGTTAATTTTTCTTTCAACTCAGCGAGATCAAAAGCCACTATTGCCAATCTTTCGGCCATGGCATCACGACAGACTTGTAACGTGTAGGTAAGATTAGCCAGGGAAATTTGGGCGGGTTGTTGATCTAAAAAATCTCTTATTTTTTTGGCAAAAGCTTGAAGCCGGTCCTTATTTTTAGCGGATAACAGCAAAATGGGGTATTCTGGCTCCACGACTTCCGGCACTTGAGTTTTAGGGGCTTGTTCCACAATCAAATGCACATTAGTCCCACTCATACTAAAGGAACTGACTCCCGCTAATTTGGTTTCATTGGTCCAAGGTGTGGGTTCAATCGGCACTCGGAACGGTAATTTGTCCCACGGAATATGTGGGCTTGGCTCGGTGAAGTGTAAGTGAGGCGGAATTTCCGCCTGTTGGAGCGACAACACCACCTTTATTAAGGAAGCGATGCCAGAGGCTGACGCTAAATGCCCCAAATTGGTTTTGACTGAACCAATCATCAATGGGGTGCGACGTTCTCTACCTAAGACGTTTGCCAGGGCTAATACTTCAATTGGATCTCCCAATGGAGTACCCGCCCCATGCATTTCTACATATTGAATCTGATCTGGCTTTACTGCCGAATTTGATAAGGCTTGTCTAAATAGGGCTTCTTGAGCTAAACCATTGGGTGCCGTGAGGCCATTACTACGCCCATCATGGTTGACCGCCGAACCTCGAATCAGGGCCATGATATTGTCACCGTCTCTGATAGCATCTGAAAAACGTTTCAATATCACCATACCACAACCTTCTCCTAGTCCAAAGCCATCAGCCTTGGCATCAAAGGTTTTACAACGACCATCTGGGGCCAAAGTATTGAGACTACACAGACCAATTGCCAGTTCTGGTAAGAGATTTAAAGTCACCCCACCAGCCAAGGCCAAATTGCATTCCTTCTGACGTAGTGATTGGCAAGCCAGATGCATGGCTAACAAGGAAGAAGAACAGCCAGTATCCAATTGCATAGTAGGCCCTTGTAATCCCAAAACATAAGCAATCCGCCCAGCAGCTAGGCCACGCAGGCTACTTAAAGTACGATAGGCATCAATCTGACTGGGATCAGACAAGTGCAACGCTGAATAGTCATCAGAGAAAGTGGCAACAAACACACCAGTCAGGCTTTCACGCAATTGAGCCGGTGCTATCCCAGCATGTTCTAGTGCTTCCCAGGAAATCTCTAAAAGTAGCCGCTGTTGTGGATCCATATTCGCCGCTTCACGGGGAACTATCCCAAAGAACTGAGGATCAAATTGATCTATCCCTTCCAAGAAACTCCCCGCTTTCATATACATTTTGCCGGGCTGGTTTGGTCTTGGATCATAGTGGGCCTCAACATTCCAGCGAGATTTTGGAATATCGGTCACCGTATCCACGCCATTATGTAGCAACTCCCAAAATTGAGCGGGGGTGTTTGCCCCACCTGGAAAACGACAGCCTATACCAATAATCGCGATGGGTTCAGGCTGCCCCAGCGAGGTGGCCTCTATTGCCGATGACAGCAATTCAGCCTCTTTGGTATCGGTATTGAAGTCTGAGCCTTTGGTATCAGCACTGGAGTTTGAGACTTCAGATGACTCAGCTTTTGCTTCAACTGTTTTTGTGGCTAAGGCTTCGACACGATCTATCAGCAAATGAGCGGTTATTTGTTCTATGGTTGGAAAATTCCAGGTAATAATAGGCTCTATCGGTTGTTCTAACCACTCACTTAAATCTTGTGCCAAAACCACCGCTAAGGTTGAATTTAAACCATAATCGGCAAAGGCGCGATCAGTTTCAATGGTTTCCGGGTCAAGCGCGAGTTCGGTTTCGAGCCAATCGCTCAGCCACTGTTTGAGTAACTCAGGGGATTTTTGGCGCGAGGATTCATCACGTTTAGATGAACGAGGCTTCCATTGTTCTCGCAATATCTTTTTGAGTATCTTGCCGGTTCGGCCTTTGGGCAGTGAATCCACCAATTCAACCAAATTTGGCACTTTAAAATCAGCCATATTCTGACGACAAAAGGCGACGATTTCCTCGGTGGTGACTGCCACGCCAGACTTAGGAATAATGCTGGCTATCACCTGTTCACCCAGCAAAGCTTCTGGCACCCCATAAACAGCCACTTCAGCAACCGCCGGATGTTGATAAAGCATATTTTCAACTTCAGAAGGATAGACTTTCAAGCCACCGACATTGACCATATCTTTAATACGATCAACCAGATAAAAATAACCGGCCTCATCCATTCGCCCAATATCGCCGGTGTGAAACCAGCCCTCTTTGAGAACTTGCGCCGTTTCTGTGGGACGATTCCAGTAACCTAGCATCACATTGGGGCCACGGACCACCACTTCACCCAATTCACCCGGCGGAACCTCTTGTCCGGTTTCCGAATTAATGAGTTTCACCTCAACCCCTTCCAGCACTGAACCCACCGAACCGGGTTGATATGTTTGGTTAAAGCAGATTAGAGAGGTTTCGGTTGACCCATATTCTTCATTGATACTCACCCCAAACTTATCACGCCACTTTTTCGCCAATTCTAACGGCAATGGCGCACCACCCGACACATAACGACGTATCGTGCGCATCTGTTCGGCTGACGCTTTTTCATAC